>NZ_WNXE01000392.1:0-1632 GCF_010993615.1 Arhodomonas sp. KWT
GAGGGGTTTGGGGAGAGGGCTCCCACCCGGTGTCCGCGGACAGGACGCTCGCCTTTATCTACGATGACATCGGGGCGTGAACGAAAAAGACCCCGGCGATGTGCCGGGGTCTGTCGGTGCGGATCCAGCCCTGACACGGGCCGCCACAGCGGCGGCGCGTGTATTACATCGAGGGCTCGAAGACCTTCTTGGTCACGATCTCGCCGTCCTCGAACGCCCAGTGGGCGAAGGTGCCGGGGACATCGCCGTTCTTGTCGAAGTTGATCGACCCGGAGGCGCCCTCGTAGTCGATCTCCTTGCCCTGCTCCAGGAGCTTCACGGCCTTGTCGAACTCACCCGGATAGACCTTCTCGCCGGGCGGGTTGGCGACGTCGCGGAGGCTGTCCCGAATCGCCGTGCCGTCCACGGAACCGGCCTTCTGGGCGGCCAGGGCAATGGCATAGACCGCGTCATAGGCGGTGTCCATGTACGGCTTGGGCGGACGCTCGCCGAACTCCTCCTGGTAGGCGGAGTCGAAGTGCTTCGCCCCCGGGGCATCCTCGCGCGCCTGCGGCGCCGTGCCGATGGCGCCGTTGAGATACTGCGCACCGAGGTTCTCGACCAGCTCCGGTGCCTTGAGGCCGTCGGAGAACACGAAGTTCTGGAAGTAGCCGCCCTCCAGCGCCTGGCGCAGGATGGTCTGGCCGTTCTGCGGGTAACCGATCAGCACCAGCGCATCGGCACCACCCGCGGCCGCCTGCTGGAGCTCACCACGGTAGGCGGGCTGGCCCTGCTCGTAGGCCACCATCCCGGTGACGCTGCCGCCGCCGTCCTCGAACGCGGACTTGAAGTTCTCCGCCAGGCCCTTGCCGTAGTCGTTGTTGATGTAGATGACGCCGACGCTGCCGTAATCCTTCTCGTGGGCGATCTGCGCGAGGGCAACACCCTGGAAGGCATCCGAGGGTACCGTGCGGAAGAGGTAGTCGCCGTCATCGAGGGTGGTGATCACCGGCGAGGTGGACGCACCGCTGATCTGCGGGATCTTGTTCGACTTGGACACGCTCTGGGCCACCGGGATGGTGACGCCGCTGGAGAGCGCACCGACGAAGGCGCTCACGCCCTCGATGCTGGCCAGCTTCTGGGCGGCATCCACGCCGGCCTGCGGCCTGGTCTGGGTGTCGCCCGACTTGATCTCGACGTCCTCCCCGAGCACGCCCCCGGCGGCGTTGATCTCCTTGGCGGCCAGCTTGATGCCGTTCAGCGACGGCCCGCCGTAGGACTGCAGGTCGCCGGTCAGCGGCACCAGCGCACCGATCTTCAGCGGCTGGGCCATGGCCGTGGCACTCGCGACGAGTGCCAGCGCCGAGACCGCGCCGATTATCTGTTTCTTGAGCGTCATGGCAACAGCTCTCCTGTTTTTCTGCCGGTCTTCGTTGTGATCCCCGCCCGTAGCCCCGGCGCGAGGCCTTTATGGAGCATACCCACGCACCTGGGGGCGTGCAAAACGCCCTACGCGGCGTGGAAGGGCCGCTGCCGAGAGGCACGGCCCTCCAGCCCCGGAGCCGGCTCGAAGCGTGCCCCGTGCGGGCGGTAGCGCTCAAGCCACCAGTGCACCCCGCCGGCCCCCAGACTATCAATATAGCGGAAAGGGCC
>NZ_WNXE01000393.1:0-1631 GCF_010993615.1 Arhodomonas sp. KWT
GAGGAACTGCGCGACGAAACGGCTGGCGGGGGCGCTGAAGCACTGTTCCGGCGGGCCGAGCTGCTCCAGCCGGCCGGTGCGCATGATGCCCACGCGGTCGCCGATGGACAGGGCCTCGTCCTGGTCGTGGGTGACCCAAAGCGCCCCCACGCCGGCCTCCTTGAGTGCCGCCCGGATCTCCCAGCGCAGCTCCGCCTTCAGCGCCGCGTCGAGGTTGGAGAGGGGCTCGTCGAGGAGGATCAGCGACGGCTCGTGGGCGAGCGAGCGCGCCAGCGCGACGCGCTGCTTCTGCCCGCCCGAGAGGGTGTCCGGATAGGCGTCGGCGAGTGTCTCGATGCCGAGCACCCGCATCCAGTGCGTCACCCGGGCGCGGTCGCGCACGCGAAAGCCGATGTTCTCGGCCACGGACAGGTGGGGGAACAGCGCGAAGTCCTGGAACACCAGGCCGGTGCGGCGCTTCTCCGGGGGCACGAAGCGGTCGCGGTCGACGTGCACCCCGTCGATCTCCAGCGTCCCGGCACTTGGGCGCTCGAGCCCCGCGACCACGCGCAGCGTGGTGGTCTTGCCGCAGCCCGTGGGGCCGACCAGGGTGAGGATCTCGCCGTCATCGAGCTCGAAGCTCACGTCGTCGAGGACGGTGGTCCGCCCGTAGCGGACACACAGATTGCGAACCGCCAGCATCAGCGTTGCCTGTCTCTTGCCGGTGCGTTGTCGATGCGTTGCTCGCCCGCCGTCATGACCAGCAGCGCCAGCCCGGAGACCAGGACCAGCAGCAGCCCGGGCACCGCGGCGCGACCGAAGTAGCCGGCCTCGTAGACCCGCCACAGCTCCGTGGCGAGGGATTCGAACCCGGTGGGTCGCAGCAGGAGGGTGGCGGGGAGCTCACGCATGACCTCCAGGAACACCAGCGCCGCACCGGCGATGATTCCCCGCAGCGTCAGCGGCAGGGTGACGCGCCGGAACGCCTCCGCCGGCGTGGCGCCGAGGCTGCGCGCCGCGCCCACCAGGTTGCGGTCCAGGCGTTCGTTGGTCGAGCGCACGGCGCCGACCGCGAGCGGCAGGAATCGTAGCATATACGCGAGGATCAGCAGGGCCAGGGTCTGGTAGAGGAAGGGCACGCGCAGGCCGACGTAGACCAGCGCCGTGCCCATGACGATTCCGGGGATGCCGAAGCCCAGGTACGTGACCCGTTCGAGGCCGCGGCCGACGCGGCCGGCGGAGGCGGCGTAGGCGACCGGGAGGGCGATGATGACCGTCCCGGCGGCGGCCAGCGCGGCCGTGTAGGCGGAATTCAGGGCGATCGCCGGGTCGAAGCCGGCAGTGCCCTCGCGTGCGAGCCACGCCCCGAAGACCGCCAGCGGCAGACCGATGGCGGCGGCGAGCACCAGCGCGGCGGGTACCAGGACCGCCGTCGTGGGTAGCGCCCGCAGACGCAGGCTGAGCGCTCGACCCGGGCGCTCGCGCTCGCTGCCCACGCGGGATTCGAGGAACAGCACCACCGCGACCAGGGTCAGCAGCTGCAGTGACAGCAGGGCCGCGCGGGAGAGGCCGAAGGCGTTGTACTCGATGAAGATGACCCGGGTGAAGGTGTCGACCTGCATGATCGCCGGCGTGGCGAAGTCCGAGAGGGT
>NZ_WNXE01000394.1:0-1617 GCF_010993615.1 Arhodomonas sp. KWT
GCGAGAAACGCCTATTTTGACGTCCTGCCCTATATCCGGGAATACCGTCGCGGGCGTGTGGCATGACGGATTCGGCCCTGATCGAGAAAAAACTAGCGCTCATAGAAACGTGCGTTCGCGAACTCCGTGAACTGGCCCGGCCGGAGCACCTAGGGAGCGATGTGCGTGAGGCCCGATTCGTCGAGCACACCCTGCAGATCGCGATTCAGGCGTCACTGGATGCGGCCTCACACATTGTTTCGGTCAGAAGGCTGGGTGAGCCGGCCACCAATCGAGCGTTGTTCGATCTGCTGAGACGGGCCGGTATGCTCGGTGACGAACTGGCCGAGTCCCTGTACGCGATGGCCGGGTTCCACAACGTGCTCGTGCACGGTTACCAGGAGGTCGACCTGGCGATCGTCGAGGACATCCTGGCGAATCATCTCGGCGATCTCCTGCGTTACGTCGAGGCGGTTCGCGCCGCCTTGCCGCCAGACTGAGTCAGCTCCTCGCGCGGGTGCCGCCGTTGCCGCCGCCGGTGGGCGGCGGTTCCCAGACGTTGCGCAGGGGCTGGCGGCAGCGCTCGGGGACGTTCGAGGAGAAGCGCAGGCGGTGGCCGGCGGCGGTGCGCACGCAGCGGACCTGGCCGGCCTGTACGCCGTAGAGGCGGGCGATGTCGCGGCAGCCCGAGAGGAAGCCCGGCGGCGGCGTGCCCCGGGTGACGACCGGGCCGTCCGGCTCGAAGGTGATCGTGTACAGCGTTTTGCCCAGCATGCTCTTCCCGTCGGTGCCCGCTCTTCTTACCCACAGACCATGCGCCGGTCATGGCGTTCCGCCGTCATCCGCGCGACTGGTCGTGCTGCCGCGCAAGAAGTATCGCACCGCCGTCCGTCTCGTGTCCGGGGGGCGGCGTGTCATCGTTCGTCCCCGGCCCCAGTCCCCCGCGTGTCGCGCGATCGCAGGTCCAGGCCGAGTGCCAGTGGCGCTGCGAGCAGGGCATAGGCGGTCACCGGCGCGAGCGCCAGGGGCGGCGTGCCCGTGGCGTCCGCGATCATTCCGCCGATCAGGGGTACCGTGAATGCCACGGCGTAGCCCAGGGTGAACATCCCCGCGGACAGCCGTCCGGCCCCGCTGGAGTCGGTCAGCCACGGCGGCAGGGAGACCAGCAGGATGAGCTGTACCGCCGAGGCGAAGCCCACCACCAGCGCCCCCGCCAGTGCCGCCAGCCCGCCGGTGAGGGTGAACAGGGCCAGGCCCGCGACGCAGGCCAGGCCGGTGATCACCAGCGGGCCACGCCGACCGAGCCAGCGGCCGGACATCGCCATCATCAGCACCGAGGCCGCTACCTGGCAGACGTTGAACGTGAACAGCGTTGCCGGCAGGGCGTCCATGGCGCCGCGGTCGGCGAGAATGCTGCCCATGTACGCGTTGGTGCCGAAGAACACCGTGGCCGCGGCGCCGAGCAGGGCCCCCAGGCGCCAGACTGTGCCGTCGTGCCAGTCCGGTTGCCAGTGCGGTGCCGCCGGGCCGGCCTCGCCGCGGCTGCGGCAGAGCATGACCGCCACGCCGACGGCGAGCGCCGGTAGAGACCACGTAAGCAGGGTCAGCCGCCAGCTTCCGCCGGTGAGCGGCATGATC
>NZ_WNXE01000395.1:0-1616 GCF_010993615.1 Arhodomonas sp. KWT
TCCGGTTCGATTGCCCGGATGCGCCCGTCGATGCGGATCCCTACCGGCGCCCCGGCACTGAAGAACAGGTCCGAGGCGTTGTGCTTCGGCATCAGCTGCAGGTATCGGTCCAGCTCCATCCTCGTTTCCTTCGCCGCGGTCCGGCGGACTCCGTGCGCCCCGGCATCGGCGGCAAGCCTGGATTGCCGCGACATGATAGCGCCTCACGTGACGCGGGTCACAGCACTGCGGCACCTGCGGTGCCAAGCGGTCGCCGGGGCGCGGTCCCTGCCTGTGTGCCGCCGGTCCCGCCGCGGTCGCTCGCGTCGGGCGTCCCGGGGGTATTGGCGTGCGTTAGCGGTTCGGCGGGCGGCAATGCGCGTTCACACCGGCGCGGCCCGATGACGCAAAACGCGAGCAATGTCGTGGTGAGGCCACCCCCGGTCCCCCTGTGTATGCGGCGACACGACTGACGAGGATCAACCAAGGTCGTCCGGAGGTGTAATACGGACGATCAGGTTAGTATTCTTCCAAGTTGCGGCCCGCGTTGCGGACCGGATGGGGGATCTATCGGCGGGGCGTCGCGTACGTCTCCCGCCGGGGGCGGTAATGGCACTCGGCACGCCGGTGCGTGCAGGAGATACAACACCTTGTACAGGGAGCCGCGACGGCATGGCGCGTAGCGAGTGGCTTACGCGCGTCGAGGCGATGATGCGGGCACTGCCGGAGGCGGCGGTGCTCATCGACGGCGGGCACCGGGTACGTGGTCTCAATACGGCCGCGGCCGCGCTGTTCTGGGAGCGCCCCGGGGCGTTACGGGGTGCCGATATCCGCGCGCATCTGGGTACGAGCGACACCGGGGCCGCGGTGACCGACCTCACTGCCCTGGCGCCCGGCGATGTCACCGCCGGCGGGGGTGGGTCGGGCTGGCTGCTCGGTGCGCGCTGCCGCGACGGGAGTGAGCGCCCGGTGCGGGTCACGGTGTCGGGTTTCCACGAGGAGGCGGATGGCCGGCACTATTACTTCGTCATCCTGCGGCCGGTGCGGGCCACCGACGGTGAGCGAGGGCATGACCGGCGCTGGCCGGCGGTTTTCGAGGCGGTTCAGGATGCGGTGTTCCTGCTCTCCGCCGGGGAGGGCGAGGTCCTGGAGCTCAATCCCGCGGCCGGTGAGCTCATCGGTTATACCGCGGCGGAGGCGCAGGGCCTCGATTTCGCCGGACTCGGCGCGGAGGGCTGCTGCGGTGGCCCGGCGACCTTCGGCAGGCGGCTCTCGGCGGCGGCCGAAGGCGCTCCCCAGCGCTTCGAGTGGCCCGCGCAGCGGCGTTCCGGCTCGGTCTGCTGGCTGGATGTCAGCCTCAGCGCGGTGGACCTGGACGGGACTGCGGCGGTGGCGGTGGTGGCGAGGGACGTAACCGAGCGCCGGCGTACCGACGTGCGGCTGCGTCAGGCCGCGCGGGTGCTGGCCTCGACCCGTGAGGGCGTGACCATCACCGATCCGGAGACCCGGATCCAGAGCGTCAACCGCGCGTTTACCGAGATCACCGGTTATTCGGAGGCGGAGGTGCGCGGGGCGACGCCCGCGATTCTCTCCTCCGGCCACCACGACCGCGAGTTCTACGACCGTATGTGGCAGGA
>NZ_WNXE01000396.1:0-1610 GCF_010993615.1 Arhodomonas sp. KWT
GACTCGCTACCGGTTGTTGCGGGCTCCCGCAGCTCCTCGTCGGGAGCAAGGATGCTCTGACGCTGGAAGAGGTCGACATAGGGCTGGTAGCGATAGCGTCGGTTGCGCTTTCGGCCCGTTATTTCCTTCAGAATGCCTTGGGCTTCCAGGTGTTCCACTGTCCGTTGGGCGGTAACATACGACGTGTTCAACGCCCCTTCGACGGTACGGATCGACACGATGGGATGCTCATACAGGATGTCGAGCAGCTGTTGAGCCATCGCGTTGTCGCGAAGTTGCTCCCGGTGTTGTTCGCGGAGTGTCAGGATTTCGCGGGACGTGGTCGTGGCCGCTTGGCTGACTTCGAACACACCTTGCAGGAAGAATTTGATCCAACCTTCCCAGTCACCGTCGTGGCGGACGGCCATGAGTCGGTCATAGTACTGAGCACGGTGCGCCTTGAAATAGTAGCTGAGGTAGAGCAGCGGTTTGTGCAGTATGCCCCGCTCGCAAAGCAGCAGTGTGATCAGAAGGCGCCCAACACGACCGTTGCCGTCCAGGAATGGGTGAATGGTCTCGAACTGGGCATGCGCAATGGCGCAGTGTATGAGGTCCGGCAGGGTAGCGCGGTCGTGCAGGAACTCTTCGAGGTTGCCCAAGACCTCGTGCATGGTGTCCGGCGGTGGCGGTACAAATTCCGCGTCGTTGAGCGCTACACCGGCCGGGCCTATCCAGTTTTGACTATGACGGAACTCGCCGGGCCGCCGTTCGGCGCCGCGGACGTCGGTCAATAGCTTTGCGTGAATCTCGCGCAGAAGTCGGAGCGACAGCGGGAGCGTGTCGAGACGTGACAGGCCGTAGTTCATGGCCGCGACATAGTTGACGACTTCCTCAACATCCTGCGGCTGGTCGTTGATGGCGTGCTCGGCTTCATAACCCAACACGTCCTCGAGGGTGCTCTGGGTGCCTTCGATCTGGGAACTCAGAACGGCCTCGTGGCGAACGTACATGGCGACGAACAGTTCAGGGTTCGGTAACACGGAGGTAACACCGTCCAGTCGCCCTAGGGCTCGGTCGGCCTGCGAGAGGAGACGATCCAGCTCGTCGTTGCGCGTTACGGGCGGTTCGGGCGGCAGGGGTGCGGGGACGAAGGCCCGGTAGCCGCTCGGTTGCTTGATGTACCGTCCGGTTCGTGTACTCATGGGTTAGTTCACGTGAGTTGAATAGGTGGCCAAATCCTGGACTGGTATTTTACCGAAGTCGCTTTTTTTAAAATAGTGAGCTGCTGGTCCCCGTGGTGTTTTGCGCCGGTTTAACAGCGTGGCCGACTGGCCGGGGATGCGTGTCGCTTGAGCCGCGACAGCGCATTGTGCGGCCTGCGCTGCCCCGGCCCTCTGCGTACCCGCCGCGGGGCGGCGTCCCCTCCGCTTTTCCCGGTGCCGGCAGCGCCATTCTTCGGCGCCTTCCCCTTGTCGCTTCGAAGGCACGGTTGTGTCGTGAGCCCCCGCTGGTGGTACTGCCACCCGCTTGTCGTGCCTTTGCTACAGCTCGGCGGCATGGTCGTGACCCTCGTCCTCTCCATGGTGTCTTGGGGCGTCAATAAACGCTCGAATAAACAATGAATTGCGGGG
>NZ_WNXE01000397.1:0-1609 GCF_010993615.1 Arhodomonas sp. KWT
GGCCCGGCCTCCGCCATGGGCGTACCCGGCACCGGGATGAGCTGGTTGATGGGCACGCTCTCCGGGTGGGCGGGCAGGTTCGCGAGGGTGCGCAGCAGCTCCGCGCGGTCCGTCTCGCCCTCACCCAGGCCGACGATCCCACCGCAGCATACCCGCAGCCCGGCATCGCGGACGTGCGCCAGGGTGCTGAGACGCTCGTCGTAGCGGCGGGTGGTGATGATCTCCGGGTAGTATTCGGGGGAGGTGTCGAGGTTGTGGTTGTAGTAGTCCAGCCCGGCATCGGCGAGCTCGCGGGCCTGCCCGTCGCTGAGCAGCCCCGCCGAGAGGCACACCTCCAGGCCCTGCTCGCGCACCGCGGCGATCATCTCGCGCAGCCGCGGCATGTCCCGGGCCTTCGGCCCGCGCCAGGCCGCGCCCAGGCACAGCCGCGCCACGCCGGCCTCGCGAGCGCGGCGTGCCGCCTCGCGCACCGACGCCACCGGCATCAGCGCATGGGGCTCGACGTCGGTCTGGAAACGCACGCTCTGCGGGCAGTAGGCGCAGTCCTCCGGGCAGGCGCCGGTCTTCACGGACACCAGCGAGGCGAGCTCCACCTGGGCGGGATCGAAGTACCGGCGGTGCACCTGCTGCGCGGCGAACAGCAGCTCCGTGAACGGTGCGTCGAACAGGGCCCGGACCTCGTCGGCGGACCAGTCGTGACGGATGTCACCGGTGGCGGGTACGGACATGGCAGTCGGCCTTCTTCTTCATGGATGGGCCGGGCCATTGTGCACGGACTGTAAACCTTTATTCAACTTTTAAGGTTTACGGTGCACGCGATCACAAAAGGCCTACCGCAAGGTAGCGGGCAACCCGGTCACGGACCGATGCCTCCGCTCGGTGCGTCAGGCACACGCCCTCTCCGGCAGGAGCCGATGACCCCTTTACCGGTTGAACCGGGCACCTGATTTACGGGTAGCGTTGCACCGACACGGACTTGCGGCACAGCTCGGGTAGGTCGGCCGCTCTGGGCAGCCGACTTCCCCCCTCCGGTACGTCGGCATCGGGACGTTGGCTGCCAGGAGCAGCCAACCTGCCCGAGGCGGTACGACAACGCCCGGGATCCAGCCATACCCCGGGATGCCGCACACGGCCTGCGACCGTAAACAAACCGCCGGCAAGGTGCGGTGCCTCTGAAAAAGGGCCCCGATGGGGCCCGTCCAACAGATCTACGTCCGGTCCGGCTCGCCGGTGACCTGCGAGCGCACGATGAAGCGCACGCCCTCCGGGGCCTCCAGCGAGAAGCCGCTGCCCCGGCCCGGAACGACATCCAGCACCAGGTGGGTGTGACACCACAGCGCGTACTGGCTGCCGCCGATGTAGAACGGCTCGCCGTGGACATCACCGAGATGGACGTCGCGCTCGCCGACGCGGAACTCGTCACGGGGGTAGCACATGGGCGCGCTGCCGTCGCAGCAGCCCCCGGACTGGTGGAACAGCAGCGGTCCGTGTCGGGTCCGCAACCGCTCGATCAGCTCGGCGGCCCCGGGGGTGACCGACACCCCCGGGGCCTGTTCGCCCGTCCCGCTCATGCCAGGTCCAGGACCACGCGCCCGTCGATATGGCCCTC
>NZ_WNXE01000398.1:0-1609 GCF_010993615.1 Arhodomonas sp. KWT
CGCGCGGAGCGCCGCGCCCTGGAGGTCGTCTGCGCCGAGCGCCGCCCGGTGATCCTGGTCCTCAACAAGGCCGACCGGTATACCGACGACGAGCGCGACCGACTGCTGGCCCGGCTGCGCGAGCACGCCGCCGGCCTGGTGGTGGCGGAGAACGTCATCGCCTGCGCGGCGGATCCGGCGCCACGGCGCGTCGTCATGATCGCCCCGGACGGCAGCGAGACGGAGCGCCGCGAGCGCCCGCCGGCGGCCGTATCCGACCTGGCGGACCGGCTCTGGGCGGTGGTCGAGGCGGAGGGCAAGGCCCTCGCGGCACTCAACGCGGGCCTGTTCGCCAGCCGGGTCAGCGACCGCGTGGCCGCGCGCATCACCGAGCTGCGCCGCAGTGTGGCTCGGCGGGTCACCGATGCCTACGCTCTGGGCAAGGGCGTCGCGGTGGCGGTCAATCCGGTGCCGGTGGCGGATCTGGCCGGCGCGGCGGCGCTGGACGTGACCCTGGTCTTCCACCTGGGCCGGGTCTACGGGCTTCCGGTGACCCGGCGGGAGGCGGGACGGCTGGTGGCGGTGATCATCGGTCAGCTCTCCGCCCTGCTGGGTGCGGTGTGGAGCGTCAACCTGTTCGCCTCTCTGGCCAAGCTCGGTACCGGCGGCGCGGCGACCGCGCTCACCGCCTCGGCCCAGGGCGCGGTGGGCTACGCCAGCACCTGGATCCTCGGACGCGTGGCGGAGGACTACTTCCGACGTGGCGGCAGCTGGGGCGAGGTCGGCCCCAAGCGTGCCGTGGAGGCGGTGATCGACGGCGTCGACACGGAGTCTCTTCTGGCCCAGGCCAGGGAGGACATCCGCCGGACGCTGCGCGGGGGGTAGCGGTCGTTTCCCCCTCTCCCCCGGCCCCTCTCCCGCAAGGGGAGAGGGGGGCAGGACGCTCCCCGACAGGCCGGCCGCTGTGGCAGCCGGCGACCGCCGCCCGCTCCCCGGCACACGGGGCACCATGCCGGCCGGCACGCATCGTGACGGCGGCCAGGGCATGGCGTAGGTCGTGCGCCGAAGGCGTGCGACATCCCGGATTGGTCACCGAAGATGTCGCGCACGGCCTTCGGCCGTGCCCGATCTACGGGATGGTGGTGTGCTCCCGGCAGCCCGGCGCGTGCGGTCCTTACCGGACGGGAAGGAAGGCCTCTACCCACCGGCGCACGGGGTGCCACGCGGGCCGGCACGCATCGCGACGGCGGCCAGGGCATGGCGTAGGTCGTGCGCCGAAGGCGTGCGACATCCCGGGTCGGTCACCGAAGATGTCGCGCACGGCCTTCGGCCGTGCCCGATCTACGGGATGGTGGTGTGCTCCCGGCAGCCCGGCGCGTGCGGTCCTTACCGGACGGGAAGGAAGGCCTCTACCCACCGGCGCACGGGGTGCCACGCGGGCCGGCACGCATCGCGACGGCGGCCAGGGCATGGCGTAGGTCGTGCACCGAAGGCGTGCGACATCCCGGGTCGGTCACCGAAGACGTCGCACACGGCTTTCGGCCGTGCCCGACCTACGGGATGGATGTCCCGGCGCTACGCGGGCTCCGGCGGGGTGTCGGCGTGCTCGCGCAGGTCGAGGGTCACGCGG
>NZ_WNXE01000399.1:0-1603 GCF_010993615.1 Arhodomonas sp. KWT
CCCCACAGGCAGCCCGTATCCAGCGACAGCACGCGGGCGTCCGAGATCAGTCCCAATGTCGACCAGTGGCCGAAGACCACCTGCAGCCCGCCCTTGTCGAGAGCCCGGTGAGGAACCCGGAACCAGGGGTAGTATCCCCGCGGGGCCTGTGCCGGCGAGCCCTTGTAGTCCAGCAGCAGCCGGCCATCGGTGCTGCAGAAGCGCATCCGGGTCAGGGCGTTGGTGATGTAGCGCAGGCGTTCCCAGCCCTCGAGGGCGGGGTCCCAGCGGTCGGGGCGGTTGCCGTAGAGATGGCGCAGGAACGCCCGGTGATCGTCGCCGCCGAGCACCGCCTCCACCTCGCGGGCGGCCGCCCGGGCCTCCTCCAGGCTCCAGGCGGGGGAGAGGCCGGCATGCACCAGCACCCGGCCCGGGAATTCCGCCGACTCGTGCAGCAGCGGGCAGCGCCGCAGCCATTCGAGCAGCTCCTCGCCGTCCTCGGCCTCGATGATTTCGGTGACCGTGTCCGTGCGTTTGGCGCGGGCGAACCCGGCGGCGATACCGAGGAGGTGGATGTCGTGGTTACCGAGCACCGTCACCGCAGACGAACCGAGCCCGCGCACGAGGCGCAGGGTCTGCAGTGACTGCGGTCCGCGGTTGACCAGATCGCCGGTGAACCACAGGCGGTCCGCCGCCGGATCGAAGCGGATCCGTTCGAGCAGCCGTTGCAGCGCGTCGTAGCAGCCCTGTATGTCGCCGATTGCGTAAACGGCCACCGGATGGCCTCCTCACTGGCGATGGATTCGGGTGCCGGCCCGGGCACGTCCCTGCAGTGTTGCAGAGCAGCACGCCGAGGAAAACCCCGCGATTCGGGGCGTCAGGTCGCCGTGGTGAGTGCCCGGCGGCGGTCCTCCAGTGTCTCGAGGAGGTGGACGTAGCTGCGCTCGAACGCCGCCACGCCCTCGTGTTCCAGCCGCTCGGTGATGGCGTTCAGGACGATGCCGTGATCGGCGAGGCCGGCGAGCACGGCATCCGCGCTTTCCATCGCCGCGCTCAGCCCCTCGGCGGCGTGGCCGTGGTCCCGGAACGCCTCGAGGGTGGCCGGCGGCAGGGTGGTGACGGTCTCGCTGCCGGCGAGACCCTCCACATAGAGAACATCGCTGTATTCCGGGTTTTTGGTACCCGTGGAGGCCCACAGCAGCCGCTGGGGGTGAGCGCCTGCCTCTTCCAGCCGGGCGAAGCGCTCGCCGTGGCGCATCTCCTGATAGTGGCGGTAGGCCGCTGCCGCATTGGCGATGGCGGCACGTCCGCCCAGGGCCTCCAGCGCACCGGGGCCCGCGGCCTCAAGCTCCCGGTCCACCGCGGCGTCCACGCGGCTGACGAAGAAGCTCGCCACGGCATCGATGCCCGTGACCTCCAGGCCGCGGTCGAGCCGGTGTTCCAGGCCGCGGAGCCAGTGCTCGAGCACCTGGGCGTAGCGCTCGCGGGAGAACAGCAGCGTCGTGTTGACGTTGATGCCCCGCGCGGTGAGGGTCTCGATGGCCGCCAGTCCGGCCTCGGTGCCCGGGATCTTGACCATGAGGTTATCGCGCTCGATGCGCTCGACCAGCCAGCACGCCTGCTC
>NZ_WNXE01000039.1:0-14853 GCF_010993615.1 Arhodomonas sp. KWT
CGGGCTCGCAGAGGCGGTTGTAGAAGCCCCAGCGCTCGCCCTCCTCGGCGCGCATGCTGCGCCCGGTGAACAGCAGCTCCGAGGCGCGGCCCTGGCCGATGATGCGCGGCAGGATCGCGCAGGCGCCCATGTCGCAGCCGGCGAGCCCCACCCGGGTGAACAGGTAGGCGACCTTCGCCCGGGGGGTGCCGTAGCGGATGTCCGCGGCCATGGCGATGGCCGCGCCGGCACCGGCGCAGACGCCGTCGATGGCGGCGATCACCGGCTGGGGGCAGGCGCGGATGGCCTTGACCAGGTCGCCGGTCATGCGGGTGAAGGCGAGCAGGCCCTTCATGTCGCGCTCGGTCAGCGGGCCGATGATCTCGTGCACGTCGCCGCCGGAGCAGAAGTTCCCGCCGGCGCCCTGGATGACGACCGCCTTGACCCCGTCGACGTACACCAGCGAGCGGAACAGGTCGCGCAGCTCGGCGTAGGAGTCGAAGGTCAGCGGGTTCTTGCGCTCCGGCCGGTCCAGGGTGATCAGCGCGGTCTCGCCGCGCATCTCCCAGCGGAAGTGCTCGGGGCGGTAGGTATTCGGGTCCATGCTCGTTCTCTCCTCTGATTCGCGTCGTCCGTTCCGCCGGATCGGGGCCGCGGTTCCGCGGCGCGCGCGCCGGCGGCTACATCACCTCGCCGCCGGACACGGAGATCGCCTGGCCGGTGACCGCGGCGGCGTTCGCGCGGCACAGCCAGGCCACCGTCTCCGCGACCTCCTCGGGCTGGACGAGGCGCCGCTGCGGGTTGACCTTCACGAACTCCTGGAGCGCCTCCTCGCGGGAGCGCCCGGTCTTCTCGGTGATGGTGTCCAGGGCGTTGGCCACCAGCTCGGTGTCCGTGTAGCCGGGGCACACGGCGTTGACCGTGATCCGTTCGCGGGCGAGCTCCAGGGCCACCGCCCGGGTCAGCCCCACGACGCCGTGCTTGGCGGCGCAGTAGCCGGCCACGTAGGGGTAGCCCTTGAGCGCGGCGGTGCTGGCGATGTTGACCACGCGCCCGCTGCCGCTCTCGCGCATGTCGGCGACGGCGGCCTGCATGCAGTGGAAGACCCCCGAGAGATTGACGTCGAGCATCGCCTGCCAGTCCCCGGCAGAGAGCCGGTGAAACGGCGCGGTGCGCGCGGCGCCGGCGTTGTTCACCAGCACGTCCACCGGGCCGTGTGCCGAGCGCGCCTCGGTGAACGCCGCGGCGACGGCGTCGGCATCGGTGACGTCCGCCGTGATCGCGCGTGCCCCCGGGATGCGGGCGGCGGTGTCCTCCAGCGGACCGGCGCGGCGGCCCATCAGGGTGACGTCCATACCCTCGGCGGCGAGGCGCCGGGCGATGGCGGCACCGATGCCGGTGCCGCCGCCGGTGATCACGGCGTGGCGTGGGGCGTTATCGTTCATGCCTCGGCTCCCGGTTGTACGGTTTCCTTGTCCCCGGATCCATCGAGCCACGTGCGCATGCGCCCGCGCAGCGCCTCCGGGATGGGGCGGCTGGCCAGTCGGCCGTTTTCGTTGTGCACCCACACCAGCGTGGCCTCGGCGTCCAGCCGCGGCGCGCCGTCACAGGTCCCGGTAACCCGGAAGCCCAGCGAGCTGCGGCCGAGCCGGAGCAGGCGCAGCCGCACCTCCAGGGTCTCGCCGAGCCGTGCCGGCGTGGCCACGTCGAGGGTGAGCCGGGTGGTGGGGGTGCCGGTATCCGCGCTGACGTGCATGTCGGTAAACGAATGCCCGACCCGCTCGAACCAGTCCTCGATCAGGCGGTTGACCACCTCCAGGTAGCGCCAGCCGTGTACCGTCGCGGTGGCGTCGCACCAGACGCCGGTGACCGGCAGTGACGTGATCAGTTCCTGCATCCGTTCCGCTCCCGGGGGCGGCATGCCCCGTATTGGTGCGCTCAGGCTAAGCGGTGCCCCGATTTAATTCAAGTATAAAATGTTTAGCTATGATCGAACTGCGGCATATCCATTATAGGTAAGAAGTTGACGTGTAAGATAACGCGATTATACTGCCTCTATCCACGGCCGCTGGCGGCCGGATACGGACAATCGGGCAGACAGAACGACGACTGCGGAGGAGCGATGAAGATCACCATCATCGGCGGCGGACCGGGCGGGCTGTACATGGCGCTGCTGACCAAGAAACAGTGGCCGGACTGGGAGGTCAGCGTCTACGAGCGTAATGCGCCGGACAGCACCTTCGGCTTCGGCGTGGTGTTCTCCGACGAGACCCTCGGATTCCTCGACGACTACGACAACGCCTCCTACGAGGCGATCCGCCGCAGCTTCGCCTACTGGGGCGACGTGGACGTGCACTACCAGGGCCACGTGCTCACTTCAGGCGGCAATGGCTTCTGCGGCTGCTCGCGGCTGACCCTGCTGCAGATCCTCCAGCAGCGCTGCCGCGAGCTCGGCGTGACCATGCATTTCAACACCGAGGTTGAGGACGAGTCACGGTTCGCCGACAGCGACATCATCGTCGCCGCCGACGGCATCAACAGCCGCATCCGCGAGAATCACCGCGACTGGTTCCGGCCGCGCTTCGACTGGCGCCGGAACTACTTCTGCTGGCTGGGCTCGAGCCGCGAGTTCGATGCCTTCAAGTACTTCTTCCAGGAGACGGAGTACGGCGTGGTGGTCGCCCACTGCTACCAGTACGAGCCGGGCCGCAGCACCTGGGTGGTGGAGATGGCACCGGAGACCTGGCAGGGGCTGGGTTTCGACCGGATGGGCGAGGACGAGTTCATCCCGGTGCTCGAGGAGGTCTTCGACCAGGAACTCGACGGCCACCCGCTGATCGCCAACCGCTCGATCTGGCGGCAGTTCCCGATGATCCGCAACGAACGCTGGGTCAAGGACAACATCGTCCTGCTCGGTGACTCCCAGCACACCGCGCACTACTCCATCGGCTCGGGCACCAAGCTCGCCATGGAGAGCGCCATCGCCCTGTTCGAGTCCGTGAAGGCACACACCGGCGACGTCGCCGCGGCCCTGGCGGACTTCGAGGAGGGCCGCCGCACCGAGGTGGAGATCACCCAGCACGCCGCGGACGTCTCCCTCGCCTGGTTCGAGAACATCGACCGGCACTGGGGCATGGACCCGGAGCCGTTCGCCTTCGCGCTCATGTCCCGGGCGAAGAAGCTGACCTACGAGAACCTCCAGCTGCGTGACCAGTCCTTCGTCGACCGCTGCAACGCGTGGTTCCTGCGCCGCGAGCGCGAGCGCGGCTTCGAGGCCGCCGACGGCACGCCGCCGATGTTCACGCCGCTGCGCCTGCGCGGTATGACCGTGCCCAACCGCGTGGTGGTCTCGCCGATGGCGCAGTATATGGCCGAGGAGGGCGTGCCCAACGACTGGCACCTGGTGCACTACGGCAGCCGTGCCGTCGGCGGCGCCGGGCTGATGTACACGGAGATGACCTGCGTGTCCCCGGACGCCCGAATCACCCCCGGCTGCACCGGGCTGTGGAACGAGGCCCAGCGCGACGCCTTCCGCCGGATCGTGGATTTCGTCCACGCCCAGTCGGACACGCGCATCTGCATGCAGCTCGGTCACGCCGGGCGCAAGGGCTCGACCCAGGTGGGCTGGGAGCGCATGGACCACCCCCTGCCGGAGGGCAACTGGCCGGTCTATTCCGCCTCGCCCATCCCCTATTTCGAGGGCGAGAGCCAGGTGCCGGTGGAGATGAGCCGCGCCGACATGGACCGGGTACGGGACGACTTCGTGCGCTCGGCGCGGCTCGCCGAGGAGGCGGGCTTCGACATGCTCGAGGTCCACATGGCCCACGGCTACCTGCTCGCGAGCTTCCTCTCGCCGCTGACCAACGTCCGCGACGACGAATATGGCGGCGGCATCGAGAACCGTCTGCGCTATCCCCTGGAGGTCTTCGAGGCGGTCCGCGCGGTCTGGCCGCAGGACAAGCCGATGTCGGTGCGTATCTCGGCGACCGACTGGAAGGAGGGCGGCCTCTCGGACGCCGACCTGAGCGCCATCGCCCGGGCCTTCCGCGACGCCGGGGTCGACCTCATCGACGTCTCCGCGGGGCAGACGGTGCCGGACCAGAAGCCCGTATACGGGCGCATGTTCCAGACCCCGTTCGCCGACAAGGTGCGCAACGAGAGCGGCGTCGCGACCATGGCCGTGGGCAACATCACCACCGCCGACCAGGTGAACACCATCCTCATGGCGGAGCGTGCGGACCTGGTCGCGCTGGCGCGGCCGCACCTCTCCGACCCGTACTTCACCCTGCATGCCGGGGCCTGGTACCAGCAGCGGGACGTCGCCTGGCACCGGGTCTACGGTGCCGGCCGTTTCCAGGCCTACCGCACGGCCGAGAAGGACCGCGAGGAGCTCACCGACCTGCAGGTGCGCACGCGCCCGCGCAGCCACGAGGTCACGGACGACTCCGGTGCCGGGGCCGAGCGCCCGGGAGCGGGCCGGGCCGCCTGAGCACGGTCGTACCGGCGGCGCCGACGACGGTGTCGCCGGGGCTCAGTCCTGGTCCCCGCGGGCCTCCAGGCGGTGGCGCACGCGGTCGAGCAGGCCGACGAGCTCGTCGAGCTCGCCGTCGTCGAGGATGCCGAAGATCTCGTCGGACCACGCCTCGTGGGCGTCGGCCATGGCATGGAACAGCCGGGTGCCGGTGTCGGTGAGGTAGACGTCGCTCACCCGGCGGTCGCGGCTGGAGGGGCGGCGATGGATCAGCCCGTCGCCCTCCATGCGGTCGAGCAGCCGGGTGATGTTGCCCTTGGAGGCGAGCAGCCGCTGGGCGAGCGCGGATGTGCTCAGGGCCTCGGGGTGGACGTAGTCCAGGTGCGCGAGCACGTCGAAGCGCGACAGCGAGCTGTCGAAATCGTCGCGGAAGAGATCGGAGATGGCCTGCTCCACGCGCTTGGAGCACTTGATCAGGTGCAGCCACGCGCGCAGCGAGCGCTTGCTGTGGGGCAGCATGGTCGCCTCGTCGAGCGGCGTCGCGCCGCCGTGCTCACGGCCGGGCTGTGTCATTCGCTCCTCCTCGTTCGCGACTGCGTCCGCCGGCGGCGGGACGCCGGCGGATCGACACGCAATGATACCAGCGGCAGCGGTACGCGTGACGGGTTGATATCTGACAGTTAAATGTTTTATACGTAAACAACATAAGCGGACACGGTCCCGGGCCGCCGCGGTAATCGTCTACAGTTACCGGCGTTCCCGGCCCTTCAGAACACGCCAACGCCAAACGCCATATCCGGGAGGAGAGCGCATCATGCAGTCCAGCAACCTCGTCACCCAGCTTGCCGGCGCCATTGCCGGCGGCGACGTGCGCATCGTCGATCTCAGCGTCACCCTGACCAATGACACCCCGGTGCTCCAGCTGCCGGAGCAGTTCAACCAGGGCTGGCCCTTCCGCAAGGAGGAGATCTCCCGCTACGACGAGCGCGGTCCCGCCTGGTACTGGAACAACATCTCCTGCGGCGAGCACACCGGCACCCACTTCGATGCGCCGATCCACTGGGTCACCGGCAAGGACTTCGAGCAAAACGCCACCGACACCGTCGATCCGCAGCATTTCATCGCCCCCGCCTGCGTGATCGACTGCACCGCCTACGCCAGCGCGGACGAGGACTTCCTGCTCGGCCGCGAGCATGTCGAGGCCTGGGAGCGCGAGCACGGACGCATCCCCGCCGGCCACTGGGTGCTGTTCCGTACGCAGTGGTCCGAGCGCACCGACCCGGACGCCTTCCTCAACATGCGCGAGGACGGCGCCCATACCCCCGGGCCCAGCCACGAGGTCGTGAAGTTCCTCGCCGAGGAGCGCGACGTGCTCGGCTTCGGCACCGAGACGGTGGGCACCGATGCCGGCCAGGCGCCGCAGATGGACCCGCCGTTCCCCTGCCACAATGTCATGCACGGCACCAACAAGTTCGGGCTCGCGAGCCTCACCAACCTCGACCGGCTGCCCCCCACGGGGGCCGTGGTGATCGCCGCGCCGCTGAAGATCGAGGACGGCTCGGGCAGCCCCTGCCGCGTCGTCGCCCTGGTCACCGGCGACTGAACCCGCTGTCGTCCGCGGCGGCCGTTGGCGGTCGCCGCGGGCACGGAGTAGAGAGCTATGGCGGAGCGTTCTTTCGCGAAAGAAGTCAAGAAGCTGCGCATGGGGGCCGGCGAGGAATTCCACGGAGAGGGGATACTCGCGGTCACCAAGGCGCTGCTGCAGTCGGGGGTCGGTTACGTCGCCGGCTACCAGGGTGCGCCCATCTCCCACCTGATGGACGTGCTCACCGACGCCAACGAGATCCTCGAGGAGCTGGACGTCCACTTCGAGTCGTCCGCCTCCGAGGCCACCGCCGCGGCGACCCTGGCCGCGTCGGTGAACTATCCCATTCGCGGGGCGGTGGCGTGGAAGTCCACCGTGGGCACCAACGTCGCCTCCGATGCCCTCGCGCAGCTCGCCTCCGGTGGCGTCACCGGCGGCTCGCTGGTGATCGTCGGCGAGGACTACGGCGAGGGCTCCAGCATCATGCAGGAGCGTACCCACGCCTTCGCCATGAAGTCGCAGATGTGGCTCCTCGATCCGCGGCCCAACCTGGGCAGCATCGTCGAGTCGGTGGAGAAGGGGTTCGAGCTCTCGGAGGCGAGCAACACGCCGGTGATGCTGGAGCTGCGCATCCGCGCCTGCCACGTCCACGGCCGTTTCGAGGCCAAGGACAACGTGCGCCCGGCGTACACGCTCAGCGACGCCATGGAGCACCCGGTGCGCGATCCGAGCCGCATCGTGCTGCCGCCCTCGAGCTTCCTGCACGAGCACGAGAAGGTCGACCGCCGCTGGCCGGCGGCAGTGTCGTTCATCCAGGAGCACGGGCTCAACGAGTTCTTCGAGGGCGAGCGCGGCGACATCGGCCTGATCCTCCAGGGCGGGCTCTACAACAGCGTCATCCGCGCGCTGGAGCGCCTCGGGCTGGCGGACAGCTTCGGCGATACCCGCATCCCGCTGTATGTGCTCAACGTCACCTACCCGCTGGTGGACGACGAGGTGAAGTCGTTCTGCGCCGGCAAGGATGCGGTGCTGATGATCGAGGAGGGCCAGCCGGAGTACATCGAGCAGGCCCTGCACGCGATCCTCCGCCGCGCCGACCTGCAGACGCGCATCCACGGCAAGGACATGCTGCCCAAGGCCGGCGAGTACACCGGCGCGGTGCTCGCCGATGGCATCCGGCAGTTCCTGGAACAGCATGCCCCGGACGTCGCGCGCCTGCCCGGCGCCGCGGCCTCCAGCGCCGCCGCCGGCATGGAGGGGCTGGACGAGGTGGTGCCGCCGCGCCCGCCGGGCTTCTGCACCGGCTGCCCGGAGCGGCCGATCTTCACCGCCATGAAGCTGGTCGAGCGCGAGCTCGGCGAGCACCACGTGAGCTGCGATATCGGCTGCCACCTGTTCTCGATCCTGCCGCCGTTCAACATCGGCAACACCACCATGGGCTACGGTCTGGGCGGTGCCGGCGCGGCGGCGTTCAACGCCCCGGGGGCGCGGCGCAGCATCAGCATCGTCGGCGACGGCGGGTTCTGGCACAACGGCCTGGCGAGCAGTGTGGGCAACGCGGTGTTCAACCAGAGCGACAACGTCACGGTGATCGTGGACAACGGCTACTCCGCGGCGACCGGCGGCCAGGACATCCTCTCCTCGAAGGCGGAGAACCCGATCCGCAGCACGAAACAGTCCATCGAGCAGGCGGTGCGCGGCGTCGGCGTGAACTGGGTGCGGCGGATCACCAACACCTACGATGTCGGCACCATGCGCGACACCCTGCGCGAGGCGCTGACCACCGAGTCCTCCGGGCCCAAGGTGGTGATCGCCGAGTCCGAGTGCATGCTCAACCGCCAGCGCCGCGAGAAGCCGGTATTCCGCAACCTGCTCAAGGGCGGCAAGCGCGTGGTGCGCGAGCGCTTCGGCGTGGACAGCGACACCTGCACCGGCGATCACTCCTGCATCCGCCTCTCCGGCTGTCCGTCGCTGTCGGTCAAGCCCAACCCGGACCCGCTGCGCAGCGACCCGGTGGCCCACGTCGAGGACAGCTGCGTGGGCTGCGGGCTGTGCGGGCAGGTCGCGCACGCCGCGGTGCTCTGCCCGTCGTTCTACCGGGCCGAGATCATCCACAACCCGACCGCCTGGGACCGGTTCGCCAAGCGCGTGCGCGACGCGGTGATCGGTTTCTTCCAGCGCCGCGAGGCGCGGCGGATCGAACGCTACGCGATGTAGCGGCGCACAGGAGGCATTCGTGGACCGTTCCATCAGACCGATCAGCATCGCCATACAGGCGATGGGCGGGCAGGGCGGCGGCGTGCTGGCGGACTGGATCGTCAGCCTCGCCGAGTCCCAGGGCTACCTCGCCCAGACCACCTCCGTGCCCGGCGTCGCCCAGCGCACCGGGGCGACGCTGTACTACGTGGAGATCTTCCCCGAGCACGCCGCCCGCAAGGCCGGCCGGGACCCGGTGCTGGCGCTCATGCCCATGCCCGGCGACGTGGACGTGGTCATCGCCGCGGAGTTCATGGAGGCCGGGCGTGCGGTACAGCGCGGGATCGTGACCCCGGATCGCACCACGCTCATCGCCTCCACCCACCGCGTCTACGCCATCGGCGAGAAGACCGCGATGGGCGATGGCATCCTCGACGACGGCAAGGTCCTGGAGGCCGGGGAGCAGGCGGCGAAGTCGTTTATCTACTTCGACATGGCCGCGGTGGCGGAGTCCCACGGCAGCGTTATCAGCTCGACGCTGTTCGGGGCGCTGGCCGGCTCCGGGCGGCTGCCCTTCGAGCGGGCCGCGTTCGAGGAGGCCATCCGCCGCGGGGGCATCGGTGTGGAGGCGAGCCTGGCGGCCTTCGGCGACGCCTTCGAACGGGCCCAGGGCGAGCCCGAGGCGCCGGATCACAGCCGCCCGGCGCCGTCCGAGCCCGACCCGCAGCACCCCGTGCTGCGCGAGCAGCTCGAGCGCGTGCGCGGCCGCTTCCCCGAGGTCGCCCACTTCAACGTGGTCGAGGGCATGCGCCGGCTCGCCGACTACCAGGACCCGGCCTACGCGCGGGACTACGTCGACCGCGTGGAGGCGGTGCTGGCGCTGGACGAGGCCCACGGCGGCGAGACCCGGGACTACCTGCTCACCACCGAGGCGGCCCGGTACCTGGCGCTGTGGATGTCCTACGAGGACACCATCCGGGTGGCGGACCTCAAGACGCGGGCCAGCCGGTTCGAGCGCTTTCGCCGGGAGGTGCGCGCCGGCGACGATCAGCTCGTCTACGTCACCGAGTTCATGCACCCGCGCATCGAGGAGATCTGCGACACCCTGCCCGCGCCGCTGGGCCGGCTGCTGCTGAACTCGCCGCGCCTGCAGCGCCCGCTGGAGCCGTTCACCCGCAAGGGCCGGCACGTGCGCACCGCGACGCTGTCGGGGTTCATGCTCCTGTGGACCGTCTCGCGGATGCGGCGCTGGCGGCGCTCGACCCTGCGCTTCCGCGAGGAGATGGCGCGTATCGAGGCCTGGCTCGGGCGCATCCACCAGACCGTGGCTCCGGACTACGCGCTGGCGGTGGAGATCGCCCGGTGCCAGCGCCTGGTCAAGGGCTATGGCGACACCCACGCCCGCGGGCTGAGCAACTTCAACACCATCATGGGCGTCATCGACGGCTATGACGGCGACGAGGAGCCCGCCGCGGTGGTCCGGCGCCTGCGCGAGGCGGCGCTGGCCGACGAGCAGGGCGAGAAGCTTGCCGCCGCGGTTGCCGCCCTGAACGGTGGCGACGACGGGGAGACGCCGCAGGCGGCCACCACCCGGGCCCGTCCCGTGCGCGTCGGGGCCTGATGTCCGTGCCCCCGGGCGTCGCCCGGGGGCGTTACTGCCCCTCCCTCAGGCGCGCGATCATCTCGCGCAGGCCGGCCTTGAGCGTCTCCACCTCCGCCTCCGGGTAGCCGCTGAGCACCTGGGCCTCGTGGGCCTTGGCCCGCTCGATCAGCGGCTGCACCTTATCCCGCCCCGCGGGCGTGATCGATACCCGGGTGATGCGCCGGTCCTCCGGCTCGTTGCGCCGGAGCACCAGCCCGCAGTCCTCCAGCCGCGCGACCACCCGCGTGAGCGTGGGCTGCGTCAGCAGGGTGATCTCGGCGAGGTGGCCGATGGTCATGGCCTCGCGGTCGTAGAGCGTGGCGAGCACGCGCCACTCGGGGATGCGCAGCCCCGCCGCGCTCACGCGGGCGTGGAACTGCTCGCTCACGAGCGTGCTCGCCCGGGCGAGCAGGTAGGAGAGGTAGTCGTCGGTGAAGTAGCGCACCGGCTCTCGCATGGTCTGAGGGTTCCACTGTCTGTGCGTGTCGGGGCGTTCGTCACGGCCGATTGTCGTGGGCCCGACGGGGCGGGTCCAACGATATATTTTTTATGTACTAAATTTTTATCTACAAATCTATTCAAATGCATCTAACCCTGTGCTAGGTTCAATCCACAGGGTTGATAAATATCAAAGACACACCGTGGCCCTGTGACCCCGGCCCATGACGGAGGAGACACGATCATGACGCGCTGGACCGGACTACTCGCGATCGCGCTACTTGCCTGGGCGCCGCTGGCGCTGTCCCAGACCACGCTCCGCGTCGCCAACTGGCTGCCGCCGAGCCACCTGCTGGTCTCGGACGTGCTCAAGCCCTGGGGTGAGGCGGTGGAGAAGGCCACCGGCGGCAGCGTGCAGGTGGAGGTGATGAGCTCGCCGCTCGGCCCCCCGCCGGCGCAGTACGACCTCGTCGCCGACGGCCTGGCGGACGTCGGCTTCAGCGTGCACGGCTACACGCCGGGGCGCTTCTCGGTCTTCGAGCTCGCCGAGCTGCCGCTGCAGACACCCTCCGCCGAGGTCAAGTCGGTGGCCTACTGGCGCGCCTACCAGGAGACCATGGCGGACTCCGGCGAGCACCGCGGCGTCCACCTGCTGGGCCTGTTCACCCACGGGCCCGGGCATATCTGGAACAGCCGGCGGCCGGTGCACAGCCTCGATGACCTGAGCGGGCTGAAGCTGCGCGTGCCCGGCGGCGTGGCCGCTCAGCTCAGCGAGGAGCTCGGGGTGGTACCGGTCAACGCGCCCTCCTCGCAGTCCTACGAGCTCCTGTCCCAGGGCGTGGCCGACGGCATCGTCTTCCCCTACGAGAGCGTGACCTTCTTCAACCTCCAGGACACGGTGGACTACGGCACCGTCGTCCCCGGCGGGCTCTACACCGTCAGCTTCTACGTGGTGATGAACCAGGCGAAGTGGCAGTCCCTGAGCGATGACGAGCGCGCCGCCATCGACAGTGTCTCCGGCGAATACCTCGCGCGCCTGGCCGGCCGGGCCTGGGACCGGGCGGACCGCCAGGGGCGCAAGGACCTGCGTGCCGCCGGCGTGCGCATCGAGCAGGCCGACGACGCCATGATCGAGGCGATCGCCGAGCAGGCCGACGGCCTGCGCGAGCGCGTGCTCGAGCGGGTCGCCGAGGACGGGGTCGACGGGCAGGCGTTCCTGGACGCACTGCACCGCGAGCTCGAGGCCGCCGGGGCCGAGTGATGCGGACCCCGGCAGCCGTCGCTCTCGTCCGGGGCGTGCGCGGGTTGCGCGGCGTCATCGGCGCCGTCGCCGCCTGCCTGCTGGTGCTCATGCTCGCGGTGACCAGCGTGGACGTGGTCGGGCGCTACTTCTTCGATGCCCCGCTGCTCGGGGCCTTCGAGATCAGCGAGGTGGCCATGGCGCTGCTGATCTACGCGGGCCTGCCGCTGGTCTGTCTCGAGCGCGGCAACGTCTCCGTGACCCTGCTCACCGAGCGTCTGGGGCCGGCGGCACGGCGGGTGCAGGAGAGCGTCGTGCACCTGGTCGGCGCCGGGGTCGCCGGCGTGCTGGCCTGGCGGCTCGCCGCGCACGCCGCGCGGCTGTTCACCTACGGCGACGCCACCATGTTCCTCGGCATCCCGCTGGGGCCGGTGGCGGCGGTCATGGCGGCACTGGCCGGGCTGGCGGCGGTGATCCTCGCGGGCAACGCGTTCGCCGTCGCCACGGGCCTGCGCGCCCCCGGTGACGGCTGAGGAGGCGCGGCATGGAATACTGGCTCCCGGGGCTCGCCGCCGTGCTCGGACTGATCGTGCTCGGCCTGCCCATCGCCTTCGCCATGATGCTGGTGGGCGTGGTCGGGGTCGCCGCCATCCTCGGCGTGGACCCGGCGCTGTCCCTGCTCGGGCAGGTGGGCTACGACACCGGCAAGTCCTACACCCTGACGGTGGTGCCGCTGTTCGTGCTGATGGGCAACCTCATCGTGCATGCCCGGCTCGCCGACGACCTCTACGCCGCCAGCAACGCCTGGCTCGGTCACCGCAAGGGCGGACTGGCGATGGCCACGGTCGCCGCCTGCGGCGGTTTCAGCTCGGTGTGCGGCTCCTCGCTCGCCACCGCCGCGACCATGTCCAAGGTGGCGATGCCGTCGATGCGGCGCTACGGCTACTCCGAGGCGGTCTCCAGCGGCGTGATCGCCGCCGGCGGGACCCTCGGCGTGCTGATCCCCCCGAGCGTGATCCTCGTGCTCTACGGGATCATCACCCAGCAGAACATCGGCAAGCTGTTCATCGCCGGCCTGGTGCCGGGGCTGCTCGGCGTGCTCGGCTACATGGCGGCGGTGCGGCTGCACTTCTGGTGGACCGGCGACGCCACCGAGCCGTACCCGAAGCTCGCGTTCGGCGAGCGCCTGCGTGCGCTGCGCGCCGTCGGCGGCGTGCTCTCGCTGTTCGCGCTGGTGATGGGCGGCATCTACCTGGGCGTGTTCACCGCCACCGAGGCCGCCGGCATCGGCGCGAGCGGGGCGCTGGTGCTGGCGCTGTGGCGGCGGGCGCTGACCCCGGCGTCGTTCTACCGGCTGCTGCTGGAGACCGCGCGCACCACGGCGATGATGTTCGCGATCCTCATCGGCGCGGTGGTGTTCTCCAACTTCGTCAACCTCGCGGGGATGCCCGACGACCTCGCCGCCTGGGTGAGCGCGGCGGACCTCGCGCCGATGGCGGTGATCCTCATCATACTGGGCCTGTACCTGGTGCTCGGGGCGGTGCTGGAGAGCCTGTCGATGCTGCTGCTCACCGTGCCGATCTTCTTCCCCATCGTGCAGGGGCTCGGCTTCGATCCGATCTGGTTCGGCATCGTCGTGGTGGTGGCCATCGAGATCAGCCTGATCACCCCGCCCATCGGACTCAACGTGTTCGTGCTCAACACCGTGCTGCCGGAGACCCGGCTGGGCACGATCTTCCGCGGCGTGACGCCGTTCCTGCTCATGGACATCGTCCGGCTGCTGGTGCTCGCGTTCATCCCCGCGATCACCCTGTGGCTGCCGTCGATGATGTAGCCCCGCGCGGGCAAGGAGTGAACAACATGCTGAACCGACTGATCGCCGCCGCCCTGATGCTGGCCGCCGCCGTGCCCGCCGCCGCGGGCAACGTGACCCTGCGCTTCTCCAACTGGCTGCCGCCGGAGCACTACGTGGTCACGGAGATGATCCGGCCCTGGGCCGAGGACGTCGCCGAGGCCACCGACGGCCGCGTGACCGTCGAGATCATGCAGGCGATGGCCAAGCCCGAGGCCCACTTCGACCTGGTGCGCGACGGCGTCGCGGACCTCGCCTTCGGCGTGCACGGCTACACGCCGGCGCGGTTCAAGCTCACCGGGATGGCGGAGCTGCCGCTGCTCGCCGACGACGCCGAGGCCAACTCGGTGGCCTACTGGCGGACCTACCAGCGCTACTTCCGGCCCGCCAACGAGCACGAGGGCGTCAAGCTGCTCTCGCTGTGGACCAATACCCCGGCGCAGATCTTCCTGCGCGGGGGCGACGTCGCCGGCGTCGGCGATCTGTCCGGGCGCAAGGTCCGGGTGCTCGGCGCGACCACCGGCGAGGTCGCCCAGCGCCTGGGTATGACGCCGATCTCCGCGCCTGCCTCCCAGAGCTACGAGCTGCTCTCCCGCGGCGTGATCGACGGCACGTTCTTCCAGAGCGACTCCATCGTCAGCTTCCGGCTGCAGGACTACGTCGACACCGCGGTCACGGTGCCCGGGGGCTTCGCCCACAGCAGCCAGTACCTGGTGATGAACCGCGACAAGTGGAACGCCATCTCCAAGGCGGACCGCGAGGCCATCGAGGCGCTCTCCGGCGAGGCCATGGCGCGGCGCTTCGCCCGGGTATGGGACCGCAAGGCGCGCGAGGCGCGGGAGACGCTCAGGGGCGCCGGCGTGCGTTTCGTCCGGCTGGACGGCGACGCCCGCGACCGGCTGGCCGAGCGCCTGGCGCCGGTTCGCGCGGACTGGGTGGAGACCGCGGCGGAGCGTGGGGTCGATGGCGAGGCGGCGCTGGCGTATTTCCACGACCAGATCGAGGCGCTGAACGCGGAGTAGCGAGGCGGGTGGAGCCGGGAGGGTTCCATCGTCCGAATATATTCATTTGGATGTTTATTGCCGCTGACCTTTCGCGGGCAGGGGGAGAGGCCATGACCAAGCTGGAACTTGAAGTCCGTGCCGCCGAGTGGCTCACGCCGCAGATCCGGCGCATCGAGCTGCAGCGTGCCGGCGGCGGGACGCTGCCCGGGTTCACCCCCGGCGCCCACCTGCGCTTCGAGCTGCCGCTGGACGGCGGCAGCGGGCAGCGGCAGTACTCGCTGATCGTCACCCGTGCCGACGCGGCGGCGATGGCGGCGCCGGAGCGCTACGTCATCGCGGTGCGGCGCGAGGCGGACGGGCGCGGCGGCTCGGCCTACATGCACGAGCGCCTGCAGCCCGGCGACCGGCTCACCGCCGAGGGGCCGGTCAACGATTTCCCGCTGCAC
>NZ_WNXE01000039.1:14952-17899 GCF_010993615.1 Arhodomonas sp. KWT
GAGGGCGGGGGGCGCGCCGTGCTCATCGCCGGCGGCATCGGCGTCACGCCGATCCTGTCCATGGCGGCGGCCCTGACCGCCGCGGGCCGGGACTACCGCTTCCACTACAGCGGCCGCAGCCGCGGGCAGCTCGCCTTCGTCGACGAGATCCGGGCCCTCGCCGGCGAGCGGCTGAGCGTGCACGCCGACGACGAGCCGGACACCGCCCTCGACCTGGACGCCCTGCTGGCGGGCTACGGCCCGGCCGACCACCTCTACGTCTGCGGCCCCGGGGGCATGATCGACGCGCTCACCGCGGGCGCCCGTGCCCGGGGCTGGCCGCCGGAGCACGTGCACTTCGAGCTGTTCACCGCGGCCGCCCCGCAGGCCGGGGATCACGCCTTCGAGGTGGAGTGCCGCGCCTCCGGGGTGACCCTGCAGGTGGCCGCCGACCAGACGATCCTCGAGGCGGCCGAGGCCGCGGGCCTGGACCCGATGTCCGACTGCGAGCGCGGCGAGTGCGGGGTGTGCTCCACCGAGGTCATCGAGGGCGAGGTGGACCACCGGGACCACTACCTGAGCGACGACGAGAAGGCGAGCAACAGCGTCATGCAGATCTGCATCTCCCGGGCCAGGGGCGAGCGGCTGGTGCTGGATCTGTGAACGAGGAGGAGAAGGCAATGGGCAAGTATCGCGACAACCCCGAAGCGATCGCGTCGCTGGTGGGCGACGACTGCGTCCACCGCGACGTGTACCTGGACGAGGAGCTCTTCGAGCTGGAGCAGGACTACCTCTTCGCGCGGACCTGGAACTACCTGTGCCACGACAGCCAGATCCCCGACCGGGGCGACTACTTCACCGCCACCATCGCCGGGCGGCCGCTGATGGCGGTGCGCCACACCGACGGCAGCGTGCGGGTGATGATGAACCGCTGCGCGCACAAGGGCGCGAAGCTCGCCCCCGAGGAGCGCGGCAACACCGGCAAGTTCTTCCGCTGCCCCTACCACGCCTGGACGTTCAGGACCGACGGCTCGCTGCTCTCGATCCCGTTCAAGAAGGGCTACGAGGGCACGCGGCTGAACGAGTGCCGGGCCGCCAAGGGCCTGGTCACCATCGATAACGTCCGCAACTACCGCGGCTTCATCTTCGTGCGCATCAGCGACGAGGGCCCGGACTTCGACGAGTACTTCGGCCCTGTCATCACCTCGCTGGACAACATGGTCGACCGGGCCCCGGAGGGCGAGATCGAGGTCGCCGGCGGCTGCCTGCGGTTCATGCACGACTGCAACTGGAAGATGTTCGTCGAGAACCTCAACGACACCATGCACCCGATGATCGTGCACGAGTCCGCGGCGGGCACCGCCAGGGAGCTGTGGAAGGACCAGCCCGAGGACGCGCCCAAGCCCATGATCATCCAGCAGCTGCTGCCCTTCGTGAACGACTACCAGTTCTTCGACGCCGGCGGCGTGCGGGTGTTCGACAACGGCCACAGCTACGACGGCGAGAAGGTGAGCATCCACTCACACTACTCCGGGCTGCCCGAGTACGACCGCGCGATGGAGGCCGCGTACGGCCCCGAGCGCGCCCGCGAGATCCTGACCACGGTGCGGCACAACACCGTGCTGTATCCGACCATGACCTCCAAGTGCGCCATCCAGGCGATCCGCGTCGCGCGGCCGATCAGCGCCAACCGGACCCTGATCGAGAGCTGGACCTTCCGGCTAAAGGGCGCGCCGGAGGAGCTGCTGCAGCGCACGCAGACCTACTCGCGGCTGATCAACTCGCCGTTCTCCGTGGTGGGGCACGACGACCTCCACTGCTACGAGGCCATCCAGGCGGGGCTGCTCGCCTCCGGCAACGAGTGGATCAGCCTGCACCGGGACTTCGACCCGGTGGAGCTCGACGAGCCCGAGCGGCTGGATAACGGCACCAGCGAGATCTCCATGCGCAACCAGTTCCGCGCCTGGAGGAAGTTCATGACCGACGGCGCGTCCCGGGGCCAGTGAAGGGGGGCAGGGCGATGAGCGAACACGACACACCCAGCGACGAGGCGCTCGTGGACTTCGTCTACCACGAGGCACGGCTGCTCGACGAGAAGCGCTACGAGGAGTGGTCGGCACTGTTCACCGAGGACGGGGTCTACTGGATCCCGCTGGAGCACGACCAGCCCGACCCGGAGCACCATACCTCGCTGGTCTACGACGATCGGCTACTCATGCAGGTGCGTATCGGCCGCATGAACAGCCCGCGGGCCTTTTCGCTGCGGCCCACGGTGCGCGGCCACCACCTGCTCGCCCAGCCGCGCATCGAGCGCCGCGACCCGGAGGCCGGCGAGTACGTCCTGCGCACGGACTTCCACTACACCGAGGCCCGGGGCGACGAGGTGCTGCGCTACGCCGCCACCGCCTATCACCACCTCAGCGCCGACGGCGGGGAGCTGCGCATGCGCATGAAGCGGGTCAACCTGCTCAACTGCGATGCCAACCACCCGGCCGTCCAGCTCTACCTGTAGGCGGAGGTCGCCGTGAACCGAGCCAATACCGTCTGGGAGGCGTTCCGCGATACCGCGGCGCGGTTCCCGGATCATCCCTGCCTCCAGGTGCTGCCGGAGACGGCGGCGATCTACGGCATCGACGCCGGTGAGCGACGCTACGCGGCGGTCCTGGCGGAGGTCGACGCCCTCGCCGGGGCCTTCCGTGACGCCGGCTACGGCCCGGGGCTGCGCGCCGGGCTGCTGCTGGAGAACCGGCCGTCGTTCCTCACCCACTGGTTCGCGCTCAACCGCCTCGGCGTGAGCGTGGTGCCCATCAGCGCCGAGATGCGCGCCGCCGAGCTGGAGTACCTGTGCGGGCACAGCGAGATCGCGCTGGCGGTGACGCTGCCGGAGCGTGCGGGCGACCTCCGCGCCGCCGCGGAGCGTGCCGGCACCCGGCTCGCGGTGATGAGCCCCGGCGAGGCGGTGCCGCCG
>NZ_WNXE01000039.1:17999-21469 GCF_010993615.1 Arhodomonas sp. KWT
CGCCGCGGCCGCCCGTGGACGCGGCGCTCGACCGCGACAGCGAGTGCGCGCTGCTCTATACCTCCGGGACCACGGGGCGGCCGAAGGGCTGCGTGCTGCCGAACCGGTACTTCCTCGGGGCGGGGGAGTGGTACGCCGGCATCGGCGGCCTGGCCGCATTGCGGGAAGGGGGCGAGCGCATGCTGACACCGCTGCCGGTGAACCACATGAACGCCATGGCGTTCTCCACCCTGGCCATGGTGCTCACGGGGGGCTGCCTGATCCTGCTGGACCGCTTCCACCCGCGGAGCTGGTGGGAGAGCGTGCGCGAGAGCCGGGCCACGGTGGTGCACTACCTGGGCGTGATGCCGGCGATGCTCCTCGCCGCCGAACCCTCGCAGGCGGACCGCGATCACCACGTGCGTTTCGGCTTCGGCGCCGGGGTGGACCGGCGCCACCATGCCGCGTTCGAGGAGCGCTTCGGCTTCCCGCTGCTGGAGGCCTGGGCCATGACCGAAACCGGCCCCGGGGCGGCGGTCATCGCCAACCACGAGCCCCGCCACGTGGGCACGTCCTGCTTCGGGCGTCCGGAGCCCGCGGTGGAAGTGCGCCTGGTCGGCGATGACGGCGGCGACGTCCCCGACGGCGAGCCCGGCGAGCTTTGGGTGCGCGCCGCCGGCGATGACCCGGCCCACGGGTTCTTCCGCGAGTACCTCAAGAACCCGGAGGCCACGGCGGAGGTCTGGGCCGGCGGCTGGTTCCATACCGGCGACGTGGTCCGCCGCAGTGCCGACGGCTCGCTCCATTTCGTCGACCGCAAGAAGAACGTCATCCGCCGCAGCGGCGAGAACATCTCCGCCGTGGAGGTGGAGAGCGTGCTCCAGCAGCACCCGCTGGTGCACCAGGTCGCGGTGGGCGCGGTGGCGGACGAGATCCGCGGCGATGAGGTGATCGCCTGCGTCGTGCCCGCGGAGACGGTATCCGCGGAGCGGCGGGAGGCGCACGCCGCCTCGATCGTCGACTACTGCCTGGAGCAGCTGGCGTACTACAAGGCGCCGGGGTACGTCGCCTTCGTCGAGGCGCTGCCGCTGACCCCGACCCAGAAGGTCCAGCGCGGCGAGCTCCGGGCCCTGGTGCGGGAGCTGCCGGGGCAGGCGTGCTGCGTGGACACCCGCGGCCTGAAGAAACGGCGGTGAGGAGGCGCGCATGAGCACGGGCTACGACGGCGTCGCCGTGGCGGTGCCGGTGAGCTGGGGCTACACCAAACGCTCGCACCACGGGGCGGCGTACTTCCTCGCCGGTGCGCTGCGTGAGCTGCTGGCCCGCAGCGGCCTCGACAAGGCGGCCGTGGACGGCCTGGCGGTCTCGAGCTTTACCCTGGCGCCGGATACCGCGGTGGGCTTCACCCAGTATGCGGGCGTGTCGCCGCGCTGGCTGGAGCACATCCCCACCGGCGGGGCCTGCGGGGTGGTGGCCCTGCGCCGGGCGGCCAGGGCGGTGCAGTGCGGCGACGCCGACGTGGTCGCCTGCCTCGCCGGGGACACCGCCAACTTCGGCAGCTTCCGCGGGCTGATGCAGAACTTCTCCAGCATGAGCCGGGACTTCGTCTACCCCCACGGCGCCGGCGGGCCCAATGCCAGCTTCGCGCTGATCGCCGAGCACTACATGCGCGCCTACGGCGCGGGCCGGGAGGACTTCGGGCGGATCGCGGTGAGCCAGCGCGCCAACGCCGGTCCCGTGCCCCACGCCCTGCTGCGCCGGCCCATGAGCCTGGACGACTACCTCGCCGCCCGCCCGGTGGCCGAGCCCATCCACCTGCTGGACTGCGTGATGCCCTGCGCGGGGGCGGAGGCCTTCCTGGTGATGTCCACCGAGCGCGCCCGCGCCCTGGGCCTGCCCCACGCGCGGGTGCTCGGCGCGATCGAACGCCACAACGCCTTCCCGGACGACCCGGTGCAGTACCGCGGCGGCTGGCTCTACGACCGCGACGCCCTGTACGACCAGGCCGGGATCGGGCCCGCGGACATGGACTTCCTCCAGACCTACGACGACTACCCGGTGATCTCGATGATGCAGATCGAGGACCTCGGCTTCTGCGCCAAGGGCGAGGGCCCCGCGTTCGTGCGCGCCCACGACCTCACCGTCGGCGGCGACTTCCCCCACAACACCTGCGGCGGCCAGCTCTCCGTGGGCCAGGCCGGCGCCGCCGGTGGCTACATCGGCCTGGTGGAGGCGCTGCGCCAGCTCACCGGTCAGGCCGCGGGCACGCCGGTCGAGGCCGCACGCCACGGGCTGGTCAGCGGCTTCGGCATGATCAACTACGACCGTGGCCTGTGCACCGCCGCGGCCGTCCTCGGGGAGGGCGGGCCATGAGCATACTGCCGCCGCGCCAGCGCGGGCCGCTGGGCCGACGCTTCACCGCCGGGGCCGCGCGCGGGCGCCTGGAGCTGCCCGTGTGCGGCGACTGCGGGCGTATCCAGTATCCGCCGCGGGAGGTCTGCGGCCACTGCCTCTCGGAGGCCCTGGCATGGCGGCCCGTTGCCGGCGCCGGGACGCTGCTCGCGGTCACCCGGCTGCACCACAGCAACGAGCCGTACTTCGCCGCCCGGCTGCCGCTGCGCCTGGGCACCGTCTCCCTCGGCGAGGGCGCGCAGGCGCTGGCCTACCTCGCCGGCCGGGCCGCGCCCGGGGAGACGATGGACGTCCGTGCTGTGCTCGACCGCGGTGGCGAGGGCGTGCTGGTCGCGCAGGCAACGGGAAACGACGAAGCGGAGGAGGTCCGGAGCGCCATGCAGGCATTCACGTTCGATCCGGCGGGGCGGCGCATCGCCCTGTACGCGGCGACGCCGTCCCTCGCCCGGGCCGTCAGCCGCGCCCTGCGCGACGCCGGCGCGGCCGCCGTGGTGCGGCTGGACGCCGATCCCGGGGCGGCCGGGCCGGAGCCCGGTGAGGTGCAGGCTACCGTCGCCGATCCGTACGACCCCGTCGCGGTGCGTGCGGCGGCGGGGGCGGTCGACGCCCTCGTGGTCTCCGGGCTCGGGGCCGGCGGCGCGGCGGGGCTGTCCGCGCTGCCCGGGGAGGCGGGCCGCGAGGCGATGGAGCGGGCGGTGGCGGTGCCGCTGGCGCTGGCCGACGCACTGCGCGAGCCATTGGCCGCCGTCGGCGGCGCCGTCGTCCAGCTCGTCTCCGTGTTCGCCCGGGCCCACCTGCCGGCGATGGGCCTGGAATCGGCCCTCCAGGCGACGGCCCTGTCCGCCACCGAGGGCCTGCGCGCCCGCGGCCATGCCGCCGGGGTGCGCGTGCTCACCGTGTTCGCCGGTCCGTACGGCGGCCCGGACGGGCTCGCGCTGCCGGCGGCGCCGCCCGGGCGGCTCGCCCACGGCGTGGTCGCGGCGCTGGCGTCCGGCGTGGAGGAGAGCGCCGCCGATCCGGTGGCGGAGGACATCCTGGCGAAGTGGCGTGACGAGCCCAAGGCGCTCGAACGCGAGCTT
>NZ_WNXE01000039.1:21568-23862 GCF_010993615.1 Arhodomonas sp. KWT
ATTCAGCGATAACCACCTGTCCAGCTCGGGTAGGTCGCGCGCCGCGGGCGTGCGACGTTCTTGGCCCGGAATGCTCGGGGCGTCGCCCACGGCCTGTGGCCGTGCCCGACCGACCCGCCGTGACGAACCCACGCCAAACTTCCTTGGGGCTAGCGATCATCTCCACGGGCCGTGGCGAGGCGCGTGCGCTCGATGAGGCGAAGGCGGGATTCGGCCCCACATTCGCGCTCCAGATCGGATCCGAGATATGGATTATTGGCGAGGCAAATGAGACAGGCGCCGTTCAAAATGGCACAGCTGTAGTGGAACGCGATCATGGCATTCAGCGAGAGAGAGCTGCCGGCCGCTACGGCGAAGACGGCGGCCCCCACGCACTCACCCCCACAGAGCGCTACGACGGCCGCGACGGTGAAGATAAGGCCTAGGTTGCGGGTGAGCAGGCGTATGCCATTGACGTGCTCATAGCAGGCAAGGAACGCGGGGAAGAAGACCATGAGCACGTTCTCCAGGTTCTCGGCCGTGGCCCAGACGTCACTGCGCTCGAGTTTCAGCATCTCCTGCCACCGATCGACATTGAAGGAGTGGTTCGTCATGGCGAACGGAAAACTGGCGCGTTTTCCCCAGGAGAACCCGACCGCCCACTTCTCCAGCCAGCCCACCAGAAACCAGCTGGCCGCGTTGAGCGTCAGCCCCAGGGGAGTGGCCAGGAGAAAGGCGAGCAGATAAAGGCCCACCAGGGTCTCCGCGCTAAGGCAGCCGAAGGTGGAGGCTGCGCCCTCCGCGTCGATGGGAGGGCAGGATCGCAGGGCGGGGATGGCCACCCCGAGAACGGGGGTTTCCGTTGCCGCGGCGAGCCCCAGCAGCAGCAATACGGTGTAGCCGGTCGCACTATCGGATAAAAAGCGGATATACGATAAGGCGACGCCGCGGCCGGAGACGCCCGGGTTCGGTGTGGTGGTCATTCCATGGCGCTCCGCTACGCCGGCCGGAATCCGCAAGGATTCCGCGCATGCGCCCTTTCCCTAGGTCGGAGTATGCGCGTTCTCGGATAGGGCGGTGAACCGTACGTCGGTTCCCGCGCCTGCTCGCGATTGCTCGCGCCAGCGCCTCACCGTGTCGGCGTCAGGCGACCTCGTCGACGTCGAGGCGGTGCTTGAGCGCGAGCTTCATGCGCGCCATCAGGCGGTTGAGCTCGTCCACCTCGGCATCGGAGAGCTCATCGAACAGCTCCACCAGCCACGCCTCGTGGGCCCGGGCCATGGTGTCGAACTCCGCGCGCCCCTTGTCGCTGAGCTCCACCCACTGCACGCGCCGGTCGTCCGGGCAGGGGCGGCGGTTGACGTAGCCGCTGCGCACCAGGCGGTCCACCAGCCCGGTGACGTTGCCGCTGGAAACCAGCAGCAGCCGCGAGAGCTCCGACATGGTCTGGGGGCGATCCGCCCGCTCGAGCTCCGCGAGCACGTCGAACTGCGGCAGGGTGATGGTGAAGTGCTCGCGGAAGCGGCTGCGCAGCTGCTGCTCCACCAGCCCGACGGCCGGCAGCATCCGCAACCACAGCCGCAGTACCTTCTTGTTACGGGGATCGGTGTCGTCGGCGGGCGCGTCCTTCATGGTGTCTCCGGTGCCTCCCTGACTCGTTCGCTACAGGGTACCCCGGAGAAGTATTTTATGTCTAAGTATTTCACAGCCCGGTTATGTATGTGTCACCGATCAGGGATAACGAAAAGTGATCGATACCAGTAGTAACCAATTTTTCTCAAATGACCGGCCCGGTGCCACACTACCGGCACGCCTACCCGCAGGAGAACAGCGATGAATGCGTTTGTCTGGGACGATCCGTTCCTGCTCGACCAGCAGCTCACCGAGGAAGAGCGCATGGTCCGCGAGGCGGCGCGGGAGTACTGCCAGGAGCAGCTCCAGCCCCGCGTGATCAGTGCCTACCGCGACGAGCGCTTCGACCGGGAGATCCTCACTGAGATGGGCGAGCTCGGCCTGCTCGGCCCGACCGTCCCGGAGGAGTATGGCGGCCCGGGCGTCAGCCACGTGGCCTACGGGCTCATCGCCCGCGAGGTCGAGCGCGTGGACTCCGGCTACCGTTCGGCGATGAGCGTGCAGAGCTCGCTGGTGATGCACCCGATCCACGCCTACGGCAGCGAGGCCCAGAAGCAGAAGTTCCTGCCCCGGCTCGCCACCGGCGAGATGGTCGGCTGCTTCGGCCTCACCGAGCCGGACCACGGCTCCGACCCGGGCGGCATGAAGACCCGGGCCCGGGCGGTGGACGGCGGCTACCGGCT
>NZ_WNXE01000003.1:0-70843 GCF_010993615.1 Arhodomonas sp. KWT
GCGCTGGTGGATCTCAAGGAGGACAAGCTCGCCGGCGCGGCCCGAGAGGTCGAGGCGCTGGGTGCGAAGACCACCACGTTCGCGGCGGACGTCGGTGACCGCGATGCCGTCTACGCCGCGGTCGACCACGCCGAGGAGGCGCTCGGGGGCTTCGACGTCATGGTCAACAACGCCGGCATCGCCCAGGTGAATCCGATCGTCTCGGTCACGCCGGAGGAGGTCGAGCGGATCCACCGGATCAATGTCGAGGGCGTGCTCTGGGGCATCCAGGCGGCCGCCAGACGTTTCCGGGAACGGGGCCGGAAGGGCAAGATCATCAACGCCAGTTCCATCGCCGGCCACGACGGCTTCGCCATGCTCGGCGTCTACTCGTCCACGAAGTTCGCCGTGCGCGCGCTGACCCAGGCGGCGGCGAAGGAGCTGGCGAGCGACGGCATCACCGTGAACGCCTACTGCCCCGGCATCGTCGGCACCGACATGTGGGTGGAGATCGACGAGCGCTTCGCCGAGCTCACCGGCGCGAAGAAGGGCGAGACCTACGACAAGTACGTCGGCGGTATCGCCCTGGGCCGTGCGGAGACGCCGGACGACGTTGCGTCCCTCGTCTCCTACCTCGCCGGGCCGGACTCGGACTACATGACCGGGCAGGCCCTGATGATCGACGGCGGTATCGTCTACCGCTGAGCCGGCACGCCGCCCTGCCGGGCCGAGCCGACAGGGCGGCATGGCGGAGCAGGGGCCGGGGAAACCCGGTGGCAGGGACGAACACACGGAGGCGGGATGCAGATCGAATCGGGCAGGACGGCGTTCGTCACTGGCGGCGGCGCCGGCATCGGGCTGGCGGTGGCGCGGACGCTGCTCGACGCGGGGATGAACGTGGCCGTCGCGGACCTCAGCCGGGCACACCTGGACGAGGCCCGCGCGCATTTCGAGGCGGCGGGCCCGCGGGTGCGGCTGATCGAGCTGGACGTCACCGACCGCGACGGCTGGGCGGCGGCGGTGGACGAGGCCGAGGCCGCGTTCGGGCCGATCCATCTGCTCTACAACAACGCCGGCGTGAATGTCATACGCGACGTCAAAGACGCCACGGCCGAGGACTTCGAGTGGGTCATGGGCGTGAACTACGGCGGCACCGTCAACGGGGTGCTCACCCTGCTGCCGCGCATGAAGGCCCACGGCGGGGTCGCGCACATCGTCAACACGTCCTCTATCGCCGGTATCGCCGCCGGCCCCGGGGCGGGTGTGTACGCGGCGAGCAAGTTCGCGATCCGCGGTTTCTCCGATGCCCTGCGCTGTGACGTGGCACCTTACGGGATCGCCGTCTCGCTGGTGTGCCCGGGGACCGTGGCGACGCGGCTCTACGAGAGCGAGGATCACCGCCAGGCCCGTTTCCAGGGCATCGTGGACGAGCGGACCAGGGCGGTGCGGGCGCAGGGCGGCGAGCTCTTCCGCCGGGTACTGCCCCAGGGCATGGACCCGGCGGTCGCCGCTGCGCGGGTCCGTGCCGGCATCGAGCGGGAGGCGTTCTACATCTTCACCCATCCGGAGGTGCGGCCGGACGTGGAGGCCTCCTGCGCCGAGCTGACGGCGGCCTTTACCGATGACCCCGTCGATCCGGACCAGGAGCGGCTCGAGGAGGGGCGGCGCCAGGCCCGCCGGGACGCCCTTAACGGCCGATAGCCGGGGTGGCCGGCGGTCAGGCGGCCTCGATCCCGACGCCCGCCTCCCCGGCCAGACGGCGGATCTCCTCCAGGTGCCGGCGGTATTCCCCGGAGTCCAGCGTCGCGTAGTTGAGGTTCTTCATCGCTGTGGCGAGGTTGGTGAAGTAGGTGCGGATGCGCTCCTTGTCCTCCAGCGCGTAGTCCGCGGCGACCAGGCGGTAGACCAGCGCAAGGCTGCGCCGCTGGCGCTCCGGCGGGGTCGAGACGTCGACCTCGTCGAAGGCGTCCTGCTGGAGATACACCAGGTCCAGGAACGCCGCCTTCTGGTAGGTGATGAAATCCCCGGTGGTTATGCCCTCCTCGCCGGTGACCTGCATCATCTGGGCGACGTCGTCGCCGTCGTGGAGGAGCTGGAGCAGCTCGTCGATACGCCCCGGCCACTCCTGCCCGAAGGTCGCGGCGATGTGCGCCGCGAGCTCGTCGCGGTAGCGCGACCACGACAGCAGCGGGTCCACCGCGGGGTAGAAGCGCTTGTACGCGCGATCCGCGGACAGCCCCAGAAACGCCTTCACCGTGTTCAGGGTCGCCTGGGTGACCGGTTCCTCGAAGTTGCCGCCGGCCGGTGAGACGGTGCCGATCATGGTCAGGCTGCCGGTGTCGCCGGCACCGTTGCGGATCACCCCCGCACGTTCGTAGACGCTGCGGATGGCCGAGTCGAGATAGGCCGGGTAGGCCTCCTCGCCGGGGATCTCCTCCATGCGCCCGGAGGTCTCGCGCATGGCCTGGGCCCAGCGGGAGGTGGAGTCGGCGATGAGCAGCACGTCCAGGCCCATCTGGCGGTAGTACTCGCCGATGGTGATGCCGGTGTAGATGGAGGCCTCCCGCGCGGCGACCGGCATGGACGAGGTGTTGCAGATGATGACCGTGCGGTCCATCAGCGAGCCGCCGGTGACCGGGTCGCTGAGCCGCGGGAACTCCGTGATCGTCTCCACCACCTCGCCGGCGCGCTCGCCGCAGGCGACGATGATCACGATGTCCACCGTCGAGTAGCGGGCGATGAGGTTCTGGAGCACCGTCTTGCCGGCGCCGAAGGGGCCGGGGATGCAGGCGGTACCGCCGGTGGCGATGGGGAAGAACGTGTCGATGACGCGGATCGTGGTGGTCATCGGCCGCTCCGGGTAGAGCCGTTCGCTGCGGTGCTCGCGCAGCAGGCGGCGGGGCAGCGGTGTGCGCACCGGCCAGCGCCCGGCGAGGGTAACCGCGTGCTCCGCCCCCGAGGCGGAGACCAGCCGGGCCACGGGCACGTCCACGGTGAAGCTGCCCTCCTGTATCCAGTCCACGGTCAGCGCCCCGGTGAGGTCGAAGGGCACCATGATTCGGTGGGTGAAGCGGCCCTCCTGGACCGTGCCCAGGGTGTCGCCGGGCTGAACGGTGGCTCCCATGCGTACCGTCGGCGAGAACGACCACTGGGCCCCGGCGGCCAGTGCCGGCATCTGCCGGCCCCGGGGCAGGAAGAAGCCCGATTCCAGCGCGAGCTGCTCCAGCGGGTTCTGCAGGCCGTCGTAGACCTGCCCCAGCAGCCCCGGGCCGAGGGTGACCGAGAGCATCTCGCCGGTCTGGGTCACCGGGTCGCCCACGGCCACGCCGCCGGTATCCTCGAAGACCTGCACGTCGGCGCGGTGGCCGCGCACCCGCAGGACCTCCCCGGTGAGCTGCTCGTCGCTGTCGCCGCCGTCGGGCCGGATGAGCACCACCTCGTTCTTCATCAGGCCGGGGGCGCGCTCGTCGGCCTCGATGACGACGATGTCGTCCTGTACGGCGACGACGGTGCAGTCGACGGCGGGGCGGTCGGGGGCGGCGCTCATGGGTTCACTCCGCGGTGTCCTGGTGGGCGAAGAGGTTCCGGAATCCGCCGAGGCCGTGGTGCACCCCGGCGCGAAGCCGCTGCTCGGCGGCCTCGGCGTTGTAGCGGCGCCACGCGGCGGCGATCCGCCAGCGCAGCACGTAGACGGTGACCGCGCGGAAGTCGAACCTCCCCGCCCGGCGGGCGCCATCCAGCAGCCGCCACTCCACGGTCATCAGCAGCCGCTCCAGCGCCAGGGGGCGATCGCCCTCCAGGTGCGCGCGGGCCTCGGCGAGCCAGGGGAAGACCGCGCCCACCCCGAGCAGCGGCTCGTCCCAGCGGGTGCGCATGTGGGCGATCCGCGGGCCCACACCCCAGCGCGTGCCCGGCGTGGGTCGCTGATGGCCCCGGCGGCGGGCGCGCAGGGCGGCCACGACCGTGCGGATCTCCAGCAGGGCCTCCGCCAGGTCCGCAATGCCGTGCGCCGCCAGCCGGGGCATCGCCGCGTCTGCGCGGGTGGCGAGGGCGGTGTCCGCGGGCTCCGGCGCGGGGCGGCACCAGTCCAGCAGGCCCAGCAGCGTGTCCAGGCTCTCGCGGTGGGCAGCCCCGAGCAGTCCCAGCCGGCGATCGAGGCGCAGCCGTGAGAGCCCCAGTGTCTCCCGGCCGAAGGGCTGCCCCGGCAGGGCCGGCAGGCTCGCCAGCAGCATGACGTACTCGTGGCGCTTGCTCATGGCGGCTATTTCACGATGCCTTCGAGCATCGCGCGGAAGCGGGGCTGGAGGTGCTCCAGCAGCAGCGCGGCGACCGCATCCTCGGTGATGTCGAGCTCCATGTCGTGGTCGTTCAGGCGCACGCGCAGACCGTGCTCGTGCTCGCCGACGGTGAAATCGACCCCCTCACGCAGGACGTCGCGCGCCTGGGCGACCACGAAATGGGCGAGGCTGCCCTCGCGCAGGGCCTCCGGGTGTCGGCGCAGTTCCTCGAGCCCCAGCACGTCCCGCGGGAGCAGGATCTCGGTGTGCCCGTCCGCCTCCAGCGGCGTGTCACTGCGCTGGCGGGCGGCCAGCTCCAGGATCAGGCGCTGGAGGAAGGCCTCGTCCGAGAGGGCGTCGCGTACCAGCCAGCGCAGGTGCTCGCGGAAGCGATGGGTGAGGGTGGTCTGCATCTCCAGGACGCTGTCCCGCGCGGCCACGCGGATAGCCTCGCGGGCCGAGGCCTCCAGACGCTGCGCCTCCTCCCGGGCCTGGGCGCGCAACCGCTCGGCGTCCTCCTCGGCCTGTTCGATCATCCAGCTCGCCCGGCTCTCGGCATCGGCGACGATACGCCGGGCCTCCTCGCGGCCGGCCTCCACACCCTCCTCGCGCAGGCGCTCGATCAGCGCCTCCACGCCCGAGGACGGTCCGGTGGTGTCGTGCTCGTTCATACGCGGCCCCTGTCCCGTTCAGCCGGCGGGGATGTTGCCGGCGATCACCAGCGCGAAGATGAAGGCAAACACACCGAAGCCCTCGACGATGGCGGCGGGTGCGATGGACAGCCCGAAGACTTCCGGTTTGCTCTTGGCGGTGTTGATCGCCGAGGCGCAGCAGCTGCCCTGGTGGACCGCGCTCAGCAGCAGCGCGGTCCCGGAGAGTATCCCCACCGCGAACAGCCCCGCCGCGGTATCGGTGGTGACCGGGCGTTGCAGCGAGAACATCACCACGATGCCGTAGATGGTCTGCGAGGAGGGCATCGCCGAGAGCCCGATGAACCGGCCGTGGCCGGACTCGGTCTCCAGCAGGGCGCCGATGGCCGCCTGGCCGGCGATGGCACAGCCGATGATGCTGCCGATGGCGCCCAGGGCCATGGGGCCGTACAGCCCGGCCCAGCCGAGGGTGAGGATCAGTTGTTCCACAGTGTCTTCTCCGTTCGCGCGAAGGGCCGGAAAGGGTAGCCCTCGTCGGAAATGCCCCAGTTATAGAACTCGATGACGTTGAGCCGCAGCCCGTGGACCACGCCGCTGAGCACGGCGAGGGCGAAGTTCAGGGCATGGCCGGCAGCGAGTATCAGCACCTCGAGGAGCACGCCGAGGCCCGGGTAGGCCGCTGCAGCGTCGGCGGCGAGCTGGTTGAAGGTCACCGCCAGCGACGCGCTCGCCAGGCCCAGGGCGAACAGCCGCAGGTAGCTGAGGACGTCGCCGAACGCGTTGGTCACGCGGGCCAGCCCGAGCAGTCCGCCGGCGGCGCGGCGCAGCAGGTCGCCGGCGTTGTGGATCGGCCGGGTGTCGCTGAACACCGCGACGGCGGCGAGCCCGGCGGCCAGGACGATGCCGGCACCGGGCAGGCCGAGGTACAGCGCGGCGCCGGCGAGCAGGGCCGCGATCCAGCCCACGGGGGCGAGGGCAGCGGTGTGACCGCGCCGGCGCCAGGCGACGATGGCGTTGGCGAGCACCAGGTGGGCGAGGCCGACACCCACCGACAGGGTCATCATCTGGCCGAAGTCGCCGGTATCGAGCACGCGGAGCACCCCGGGCAGGCTGCCCGGCGGCGGCTGCCAGCCGAAATAGCTGCCGGCGAGGACGCCGTAGACGCCGGCGGTAGTCGCCAGCGCCAGGCCGAGGTTGCGCAGCCGCCGGCCGCGCCGGCTCGCACCGAGCCGGGGTGCGGCGGCGAGCACGATGCCGCCGAGGACGGCGGCGTAGCCGGCGTCGGCGAGGATCATCGCGAAGAACACCGCGAACGAGAAGAAGATCACCCGGGATGGGTCCCAGCTGCGGTAGCCGGGGAGCTGATAGAAATGCACCACCTCCTCGCCGCCGGCGGTGGCTTCGTCGTTGTCCAGCAGTGTCGGCGGCCGGCTGTCCGCGTCCGCGGGCTCGACCAGTACGGCGAGGTCACGCGCGGCGGCGAAGTCGTGTACCGCGGCCCGGTCACGGATCGGCACCCAGCCCTGCACCGCGAACAGGGCGTCGTCGTCCAGGGTGCAGTGATGGGCCCGGGCGAGGTCGGCATCATCCTCCGCCCGGAAGAGTTGGCGGTGGATCAGGTGGATCCAGCGCGTGAGTGCCTCGCGCTCGGCGGCGAGCTCGTCCAGGCGCACCGCGAGGCGCTGGAGGCGCTCGCGCAGCTGCGAGCGGGGGATGCTGCCGGTGTGGGTGCGCGGTACCGGCAGGGCCTCCGGCGGGGGTTCCTCGCGGGCGATCACGGCGACGTAGCTGTTGCGGTTGTCGCGATGGACCTCCTGCCACGGCAGGGTCAGGGTCCCGAGCTGGTGCCGGCGGTAGTTCGGGACCTCGTAGAACCACAGCCGGTAGCCGGCGAGGGCGTCCTCGGGGGGCAGCCGGAAGTCGCCCCAGGGGGCGAGGTCGTCGAGGCGGCGCTGGACGAACTCGCGACTGTCCTCCAGCTCGCGGCTGCGGCGCTGGTTCTCCAGCACCCGCTCGACGGTCGTGGCCAGGTCGAAGTCCGGGTCCTCCGGGACCTGGTGGCGGCGTACCGGGCAGTCCAGCAGGTACTGCAGCGCGCGCCGGGTGTGGGCCGGCGCGGCCGGGGCGGCCTCCTCGCCGGGGCTCTCGCGCAGCGTGACCAGGTGCATGATACCGAGCTGCTGGAGCCCGGTGAGGAGGGTGTCCTCCTCGCGCCGGCTGCCGAACAGGGTCACCTTCTCGAGCGCCACGATGGTCATGGGCCCATTCCCGCGTGCTTGCGCTTGGCGATCTTGGCGCGCACCACAGCGGCGCGCTCGTTGTCGGCGATATGGATGCGGATGCGGCGGATGTTCTCGCGGGCGCGGGGGATGAGGACCTTGTCGAACAGATTCACGCGCTGCGTGACCCGCGTGACGGCGCGCTCCAGCCGTCGCAGCCGCTCGCGCTCGACCATGAGGCGGACGTTCAGCCTCAGGGCCTCGGCAAGCCGGTCGGCATAGATGTCGAGCCAGTGCGGGGTGGCCAGCAGGGCGTAGCCGGAGGTCTCCACCGCGACGTCGTCGAGCAACGGCAGGTGCACGCCGAGGAGGTTGTGCTCGTGCATCCGCACGTCGGTGACGCGGACGAGCCCGTCCATGACCACGCGCTCGTCGCCGGCCATCGGCAGTGTCCCGCGGACGTCATTGGTGAGCGCGGCCAGGTCGCGCTCGGTGGCCGCGAGTACGCCCTGCTCCCGGCTGCGCTCGGCGATGAGCTGGCGGCGCTTGAGGTCCAGCGACGGCAGGATGCGCTGGAACCGCCGCAGGCGTGCCTGCTCGTGGTGCAGGGCGGTCTTGTTGAGCGACGTCCGGGCCACGGTCTGCTCCGAGGCTCAGTCGCCGCCGGCGGCGGTCCGGCCGCGGCGGGGGTAGTACTTGTCGATCAGCGACTGTTTCATGACCAGTTCCTCGGGCTCGAAGCACTCCGCCAGCGTCTCCCAGCCCCGGTCGAGGGCGCGCTCCAGGGGCAGGGAGACCTCGACGTCCATGAAGCGCTCCTCGAAGCGCTCACCGAAGCGCAGGAGCTTCTCGTCGTAGGGCGAGAGCTCGAAGGCCATGGCGCGCTTCTGCTCCGCGTCCCGGGCGCCGGCGTACAGCCGGATCATGGTGTTCATCAGCTGGCCGTGGTCCTCGCGGGTGGTGTGGCCGATCACGTGCTGCTTGAGCCGGGACAGCGAGCCGAACGGATCGATGCGCCCGTCGCGCAGGTAGAGCTGCCCCTCGGTGATGTAGCCGGTGTTGTCCGGCACCGGGTGGGTGACGTCGTCCCCCGGCATGGTGGTGACGGTGAGCACCGTCACCGAGCCGGCGCCGCGGAAGTCGCACGCCTTCTCGTAGCGGCGGGCGAGCTGGGAGTAGAGGTCGCCCATGTGGCCGCGGTTGGAGGGGACCCGCTCCATGCTGATGCCCACCTCGCGGATCGCGTCGGCGAAGGCGGTCATGTCGGTGAGCAGCACCAGCACCCGCTTGCCCTCCTCGACGGCGAAGCGCTCGGCGACGGCGAGGCACATGTCGGGCACGAGCAGCCGCTCGACCACGGAGTCCGAGGCCTGGTTGACGAACATCACCGTGTGCGCGAACACCCCCGCGTCCAGGAAGCGCTGGCGGAAGTAGTGATAGTCGTCGAAGATCAGCCCCATGCCGCCGAAGACCACCACGTCCGCGTCGGCCTGGATGGCGATGCGCGCCAGCAGGGCGTTATAGGGTTCGCCGGCGACCGAGAAGATCGGGATCTTCTGGCTCTCCACCAGGGTGTTGAAGACGTCGATCATGGGGACGTCGGTGCGGATCATGCGACTGGGCATGACCCGGCGCACCGGGTTGACCGAGGGGCCGCCGATGGGCACACGGCGGTCCTCGGTGAGTGCGGGGCCGCGGTCTAGCGGCTCGCCGGTGCTCCCGAAGACGCGTCCGAGGATGTTCGGCGAGCAGGTCGCCGACATGGGGTGGCCGAGGAAGCGTACCGTCGCCCCGGTGGTGAGCCCGCCGGTGCCGCCGAACACCTGCAGGGAGACGACGTCGCCGTCGATACGGATGATCTGGGCGAGCACGTCCTCGCCGTCAGCCTTGCGCAGGACTGCGAGGTCGCGGAAGCGCGCCGGCGAGCCGCTTCCGCCGCCGGGCACGCGCACGCGCACGATGCCACCCACGATGCTGAGGATGTTGCGATAGTGACTCAGCGGCTGACTCATCCGTGTGTGCCCGCCTCCCGGTTGTCCTTGCACTGCATCATTACAGCTTGTCGAGCGCGCCATCAAGCGCGCTCAGCCGCGTCGATGTGCGCCTCGTCACAGCATGCAGGCACCAGTTTCCTTGCCCACACGGGGGCGGGTTGCTAGATTACGCGTTTTCTCGCTCGGCTGGATTCTCGGGATGTTCAAGGGCATTCGTGGACTTTTCTCCAACGACCTCTCCATCGATCTCGGCACTGCCAATACGCTGATCTACTCCCGGGGCCAGGGCATCGTGCTCAACGAGCCATCGGTGGTGGCGATCCGCCAGGATCGCGACGGCGGACCGAAGCACATCGCCGCGGTGGGCCAGGAGGCCAAGCTCATGCTCGGGCGCACGCCCGGCAATATCCGTGCGGTGCGTCCGCTCAAGGACGGGGTGATCGCGGACTTCACGGTCACCGAGAAGATGCTGCAGAATTTCATCAAGAAGGTGCACGAGGCGCGGTTCTTCAAGCCGAGCCCGCGTGTGCTGGTGTGCGTGCCCTGCGGCTCGACCCAGGTGGAGCGCCGCGCGATCAAGGAGTCGGCGGCGGGTGCCGGCGCCCGGGAGGTCTTCCTGGTCGAGGAGCCGATGGCGGCCGCGATCGGGGCGAACATGCCCGTGGACGAGGCCCGCGGCTCGATGGTGCTCGACATCGGCGGGGGTACCTCCGAGGTGGCGGTACTCTCGCTCAACGGCATCGTCTACTCCGCCTCCGTGCGTATCGGTGGTGACCGCTTCGACGAGGCCATCATCAACTACGTGCGCCGCAATTACGGCATCCTCATCGGCGAGGCGACGGCCGAGCGCATCAAGCACGACATCGGCACTGCCTTCCCGGGTACCGAGGTCCACGAGCTGGAGGTGCGCGGACGTAACCTCGCCCAGGGCGTGCCGCGGAGCTTCACGCTCAACTCCAACGAGATCCTCGAGGCGCTGCAGGAGCCGCTGTCCGGTATCGTCGGTGCGGTGAAGACGGCCCTGGAGCAGACCCCGCCCGAGCTGGGCGCGGACGTGGCCGAGCGTGGCATCGTCGTCACCGGCGGCGGTGCGCTGTTGCGCAATATCGATCGCCTGCTCATGGAGGAGACAGGTCTCCCGGTGGTGATCGCCGACGAGCCGTTGACCTGCGTGACCCGCGGTGGCGGCCGGGCCCTCGAGCTCATGGACGAGCGCGGCACCGATCTGTTCGTCGCCGAGTAGCGACGGGGCGGACCGGCACCGGCGGGGAGGGAACACCCCGCCGGGGATCAATGGTTCACCCATCGCCCCCGGTTTGGCGTTATCCTGTCGGGCAGCGATCTGAGTTCGGGGGAAGCCATCAAACCGCTGTTTGCACGAGGACCGTCGATAACGGCACGTCTGGTGCTTCTGGCACTGGCGTCGGTGGCGCTGATGACCCTGGACCACCGGGAGGGGTACTTGCAGCCGGTGCGCTACGCACTGACCACGGCGGTCTATCCGGTGCACGTCGCCGCCGAGCTCCCGGCGGAGATCGGGCGCTTCTTCTCCCGCGAGTTCCGCAGCCGCCGCGCACTGGTCTCCGAGATCGAGCGGCTGCAGGACAAGCTCCTCCTCAGCCAGGCGCGGCTGCAGAAGCTTGACGCCCTCGAGGTCGAGAACATCCGGCTGCGAAAGCTCCTCGACTCCTCCTACGAGGTGGGCGAGTCCGTGCTGATCGCCGAGCTGATGCGCGTGGATTTCGATCCGCACACCCATCTGGTGCGCATCGACAAGGGCGCGCGTGACGGCCTGTTCGCGGGGCAGCCCGTGCTCGACGCCAACGGCGTGGTCGGCCAGGTGGATACCGTCGGGCCGTTCACCGCCACGGTCCGGCTGATCTCCGATCCCAGTCACGCCATCCCGGTGCAGGTCAACCGCAACGGCGTGCGCGCCGTGGCCGTGGGCACTGGGGATCTGAGCGCGCTGAAGTTGACCAACCTGCCGAACAACACCGATATCCGCAAGGGCGACCTGCTGCTGACCTCCGGGCTCGGCGGGCGTTTCCCGTCCGGCTATCCGGTAGGCCGGGTCTCCGCCGTGGACAAGAAGCCGGGGCGGCCGTTCGCGGAGGTCACGGTGAAGACCGCCGCCTCCCTGGACCGGCTCCAGGAGGTGCTGCTGGTGCGCCGCGAGGGCGATGTGCCCCAGTTCGCGGGCGGATCGGCGGTGCCGGAAGAACAGGCGCCGGGGTCCTGAATGCGCGTGGGGCGCTAGCATATGGCGACGTCGACGCGCCACGGCGGCTGGGTGATCCTGGTGAGCGTGTTCCTCGCGCTTATCCTTTCGGTGGTGCCGATGCCGACCTCGCTGGAGCTGGTGCGCCCGCCCTGGACCCTCGTGGTCATCATCTACTGGGTACTGGCGTTGCCCGAGCGGGTCGGTGTCGGGGTCGCATGGGGCGGGGGGCTGTTCGTCGACATCCTCCAGAGCATGCCCCTCGGCGCGCACGCGCTGGGGTTCGCGCTGGTGGCGTGGCTCACGCTCAAACTGCACCGGCGCCTGCGGATCTTCCCGATGTGGCAGCAGGCGATGACCGTGCTGGTGCTGAGCCTGCTGGTACGGGTGCTGCTTTTCTGGGTCGACGGCATAACCGGCCGGGCGAACCCTGGTTGGTGGCACTGGATGCCGGCGTTCTCGGCCACTGTGGTGTGGCCGGTGGTCTTCTTCACGCTGCGCGAGGCGCGGCGGCGATTCAACGTGCGCTGAACCCCGCGCCGGCCGGCGCTGTCGACCGGGGGGCCGTTTGTCTCAAGTGATCGTCCAATGACTGTGCAGCAGCTCCAGGATCCCGTGCGCGAGCGCCGGCTCGTGCGCTCGCGGCTGGTCGTGGCCGCGCTGGCCGTGCTGGCCGCGGTCGGCGTGCTGGCGGGGCGGATGTGGTGGCTGCAGGTTGCCGGCTACCAGCATTACGCCACCCTCTCCCAGGAGAACCGCGTGCGGGTGGTGGGCGTGCCGCCGACCCGCGGGCTGATATATGACCGTAACGGCGTGCTCCTTGCGGAGAATGTGCCCACCTACCGCCTGGTGGTCACGCCGGAGCAGGTGAGCAACATGGACAACCTGCTCACGCGTATCCGCAAGGTCGTCTCGCTCCGTCCCACGGACCTGGAGCGCTTCCATGAGCTGCGGCGCCAGCGTCCGGGATTCCAGGAGATCCCGCTGAAGTTCGACCTCACCGAGAAGGAGGTCGCCCGGCTGGCCGTGAACCGTCACCGTTTCCCCGGCGTGGAGGTGAAGGCGCAACTCACCCGGAACTATCCCCTGGGCAGCACCGCGGTCCACGCCGTTGGTTACGTCGGGCGGATCAATCAGCAGGAGCTCTCCGGCCTGTCCGCCGCCGAGTATTCCGCCACCAGCCACATCGGCAAGACCGGGATCGAGCGGTACTACGAGAAGCGCCTGCACGGGCACGTGGGCGTCAAGCGGGTGGAGACCAACGCCATGGGGCGGACCCTGCGCGTGCTCGACCGTGATCCGCCGGTGCCCGGCGAGGACCTGCAGCTGAGCCTGGACGTGCGGCTGCAGAAGGTCGCCGAGGGCGCTCTGGGCGAGGAGAGCGGCGCTATCGTGGCCATCGACCCGCAGACCGGCGAGCTGCTGGCGATGGCGAGCACACCGACCTTCGACCCCAATCTCTTCGTCAACGGCATCTCGCTGGAGGACTACCGCTCGCTGCAGCAGGGCAAGGACAAGCCGCTGTTCAACCGCGTGCTCCGCGGGCAGTATCCGCCGGGCTCCACGATCAAGCCCTTCATGGGGCTGGCGGGACTGGAAACCGGTACTACCACGCCGGAAGAGACGGTCTACGATCCCGGTTACTACAGCATCCCCGGCGTTGATCACCGCTGGCGCTGCTGGAAGCGCGGCGGGCACGGCACCGTGAACATGCACGATGCCATCGAGGAGTCCTGCGATACGTACTTCTACGATCTTGCCTACAAGATGGGCATCAACGCCATGCACGACTTCCTGCTGCCCTTCGGCATCGGCCGGTCCACCGGCGTGGACCTCTCCGGCGAGCTCTCCGGGCTGATGCCCTCGAAGGAGTGGAAGCGCCGGGTCAAGGGCAAGCCGTGGTATCACGGCGAGACCATAATCGCGGGCATTGGCCAGGGCTACATGCTGGCCACGCCGCTACAGCTCGCCTATGCCACGGCGACGATGGCGAACCGGGGCAAGCGCCTGCGTCCCCACCTGCTGCGCTCGGCGACCGGACCGGACGGCAAGGCGGTGCCGGTACCCGATCCCCATCAGCGCCCGCCCATCCAGCTGGACAAGCCGCAGCGCTGGGAGACCATCATCGATGCCATGCACGACGTGGTGCAGGGGCCCCGTGGCACGGCCCGTCGTGTCGGGCGCGACGCCCCATACCAGTTCGCCGGCAAGACCGGTACCGCGCAGGTGTTCGGGATCGCCAAGGGCGAGGAGTACGACGCCGAGGAGCTCGCCAAGCGGCTGCGCGACCACGCGCTGTTCATTTCCTTCGCGCCCCTGAAGGATCCCAAGATCGCCGTGGCGGTGGTGGTCGAGAACGGTGGCGGCGGCAGCTCCACGGCGGCGCCGATGGCACGCACGGTGATGGATGCCTGGCTGCTCAGGCTGCGGCAGACCGCACAGGGGTACGGCGATGAATGATGATGTGGTGGGGCCGGCCCGGGACCGGAGCTTCGTGCAGCGCTATCTTCACCTGGACATGCCGCTGCTGGTGCTCCTGGCGCTGGTGGCAGCGGGCGGCCTGGTGGTGCTCTACAGCGCCTTCAACGGCGATTTCGAGGCCTGGGAGCGGCAGTGCTGGCGCCTGGGTGTGGCCTTCTTCGTGATGCTGGTGCTTGCCCAGGTGCCGCCGTCGCTGCTGCGGCGCTGGACGCCGCTGCTTTACCTCGCCGGCGTGGCGAGCCTGCTCGCCGTGATGCTGTTCGGCACCAGTGCCGGCGGGGCGCGTCGCTGGATCGACCTCGGTGTGATGATGGTCCAGCCCTCGGAGTTCATGAAGCTGGCGTTGCCGATGATGGTGGCCTGGGTGCTCGCCCGCGAAGACGTCCCGCCCCGGGTGCCGGTGATCCTGGTGGTAGTCGCGGTGATCGGGGTGCCCGTGGGCCTGATCGCCGTGCAGCCGGACCTCGGCACCGCGCTCCTGGTGGCGGCGGCGGGTGTGTTCGCTCTGTTCCTGGGCGGGCTGAGCTGGCGCTATATCGCCGGCGGCGCGGTGCTCGCCGGTGCCGCCGCGCCGCTGCTGTGGTTCTTCGGCATGCGCGATTACCAGCGTCAGCGCGTGCTGACCTTCCTCGATCCGGAGCGCGACCCGCTCGGGGCGGGCTACCACATCATCCAGTCCAAGATCGCCATCGGCTCCGGCGGTGTCTACGGCAAGGGCTGGATGGCCGGCACGCAGTCGCACCTGGAGTTCCTCCCGGAGCGGCACACGGATTTTATCTTCGCCGTGCTCTCCGAGGAATTCGGTTTCTTCGGGGTGTGCGTGCTACTGGTGCTCTACATGGCGGTCGTGGGACGCGGCCTGTGGATTGCCGGCCACGCCCAGGATCGCTACAGCCGGCTGCTGGCGGGCAGCATCTCGCTGACGTTCTTCGTCTACTTCTTCACCAATATCGGTATGGTCTCCGGGTTGCTGCCGGTGGTGGGGCTGCCACTGCCGCTGGTGAGCTTCGGGGGAACGTCAATGGTGACCCTCATGGCCGGCTTCGGTATTCTCATGTCCATTCAGACCCATCGCCGTCTGTGGTCATCCTGACCGCCAGGGCATCGACCGGAGGAGGGCCGATGAGACACCGCCCCGCACCCGCCCGCGTCCGTTCCGCCATGGGGGCCCTGGCCGTGACGGCCGCCCTGCTCGCCGGCTGCGCGGTTGCCGGCGCCCCCGAGCCCGCGGACGACGAGGCCGCCTTCGACCGTTTCGCCGAGCAGATGGCCCGGGAGCACGGCCTCGATGCCGACCGGGTGCGCGAGGTGCTCGCGGCGAGCGAGCGCCAACAGGACATCATCGATGCCATGGAGCGCCCGGCGGAGGCGCTGCCGTGGCACCGCTACCGCGGCATATTCCTCAAGCAGGCGCGCATCCAGGCCGGTGCCGACTTCTGGGACGAGCACGAGGCGCTGATCCGGCGCGTGAGCGAGGCGTATGGGGTGTCGCCGGCCGTGCTGGTCGCCATCGTCGGCGTGGAGACGCGCTACGGCACTTATACCGGCCGTCACCGGGTCATCGACGCCCTGCGCACCCTGGCCTTCGATTACCCGCCGCGCAGCGGGTTCTTCCGCGGCGAGCTGGCAGACTACTTCCTGCTCACCCGCGAGGAGGGCATCGATCCGCTCGGACCCAAGGGCTCCTATGCCGGTGCCATGGGCATGCCGCAGTTCATCGCCAGCAGCTACCGCGCCTACGCCGTGGATTTCAACGACAACGGCCGGCGGGACCTGTGGGACGAGCTGCCGGACGTGCTCGGCAGTGTCGCCAACTACTTCGCCCGTCACGGCTGGCGCAGCGGTGAACCGGTGGCGGTGCCCGCGGAGGTGGACGGCGACGACTGGCGCCCGCTCGCCGATGCCGGCGGGCTCAAGCCGAACACCACTGTCGGCGAGCTCGCGCGTCGCGGCGTGTACCCCCAGGAAACGCTGCCGGCGGATGCCCCGGCGCGCCTCACCGTGCTCGAGGGCGAGGATGGCCCCCAGTACTGGGTGACCCTGACGAACTTCTATGTCATCACCCGCTACAACCACAGCCCGCTATATGCGATGGCGGTGCATCAGCTCGGTGAGGCGATCCGCGAGGCGCGGGGGCCCGGGGCATGAGGGCGGTGCCGCTGCTGCCCGCGCTGACGGCGGTGGCCGTGCTGGCGCTGGCCGGCTGTGCGTCGTCACCTGGCGACGGTCCGGGGGAGCCGATCTCCGGCGCCTCGAGCCTGCCGGATGCGACGCCGAAGGAGGTGCCCCGCAGCCGCTACGGCAACCCGGATAGCTACGAGGTGCTGGGGCGGCGCTACCATGTGATGTCCGATGCCTCCGGTTTCCGGCAGCGCGGAATCGCCTCCTGGTACGGCAAGAAGTTCCACGGCCGGCGTACCTCCAGCGGTGAGCCGTACGACATGTATGCCATGACCGCGGCCCACAAGACCCTGCCGCTGCCGTCGTGGGTCGAGGTGACCAACCTGGACAACGGGCGCAAGGCGGTGGTGAAGGTCAACGACCGTGGTCCCTTCGCGAAGGGGCGGATCATCGATCTCTCCTATGCCGCGGCGACCAAGCTCGGTGTGGTGTCGACCGGCACCGCACCGGTGTCGATCCGGGTGGTGGGGCCGGGCTACGAGGCTGGCGGGAAGGATGCCCCCCCTGACGGCGGACAGGAACGCCAGCCGGACACCGCCCGCGCCGTGGCGGTCGATGACGATACCCCGGACGACGGTGCCGTCGACGGCTCGGCGCAGCTCGCCTCGGCTGCCGGTGATGATCCGCAGTCCCTGGACGGGGCCGTCACGGCGGATGCCGGCGGTGGGGCAGGGGCGGCGAGAGCGCCCGCAGAGGGCGCCGTGGGCGACACCGGTGACGGGGCAGGGCGCACATCCTCGGCGTCGGCAATGGACTACTATATCCAGCTCGGGGCGTTCGGTGTGCGTCAGAATGCCGAGCGCCTGATGGCGCAGCTCCGCGATTCCGCCATCGAGGTGCCGGTGCGCATGGAGGCGACGACCCAGCAGGGGCGTGAACTTTATCGCGTCCGGGTGGGTCCCCTCGATGGTGAGGCGGCGGTCCGGGAGATCGGAGGACGCCTCACCGCCAAGGGTTATCCGTCGGGTCACGTGGTGACCGAGCCCTGAGGGGCGGCGGATGGCCGGATTTACCGCAGGCACAGTAAATAGGGATCATGGCTAAACTGGCTCTTCGATTCAGCGTATTCGCTCTCGTTCTCGCGACCCTGCTGGGCGCCGGCCGTGTGCTCGCCCAGACTCAGCCGATACCGGTGCCGGATCCCCCGAGCCTCGGTGCGCAGAACTACGTGCTCATGGACTACCACAGCGGCCGGATGATCGCTTCCAAGGATCCCGACGCCCGGGTGGAGCCGGCGAGCCTGACCAAGCTCATGACCGCCTACGTGGTGTTCAAGGAGCTGGACGCGGGCAACATCGCCATGGACGACATGGTCCGTGTCTCCGAGCGGGCGTGGCGGGCCCCCGGCTCACGGATGTTTATCGAAGCGGGCGACCAGGTCAGCGTCGCCAACCTGCTGCGCGGGATGATCATCCAGTCGGGCAACGACGCGAGCATCGCGCTGGCCGAGTACGTCGCCGGCACCGAGGACACCTTCGCCCAGGTGATGAATCAGTACGCCGACGCCCTGGGCATGGACAACACCCACTACGTGAACGCCACCGGCCTGCCCACGGAGGAGCATTACTCCTCCGCCCACGACACGGCCATCCTGGCGCGGGCGCTGATCAGCGAGTTCCCGCAGTACTACAAGTTCTACTCGACGAAGACGTTCAAGTGGAACGGCATCGAGCAGAGCAACCGCAACAAGCTGCTGTGGCGGGACAAGACCGTGGACGGGCTGAAGACGGGCCACACGGAGGCGGCGGGCTACTGCCTCACGAGCTCCGCCGAGCGCGACGGCATGCGCCTGATCTCGGTGGTGATGGGCACCTCCAGCGCCAACGCGCGGCTCGACCAGAGCCAGGCGCTGCTGAACTACGGCTTCCGCTTCTTCGAGACCCACCGCCTCTACCAGGCGGGCAAGTCCCTGACCGACGCGCCGGTCTGGAAGGGCGCCACGGATACCGCCCCGCTGGGCGTGCGCCATGACCTTTACGTCACCATCCCCAAGCGCCAGTACGACCGTCTCGAGGCGAGCATGAGCGTGGACGGGCGCATCATCGCCCCGGTGGAGAAGGGCAAGTCCTACGGCAAGGTGCAGGTCACCCTCGGGGAGCGCACTGTCGCGGAGGTGCCGCTGGTGGCGCTCTCCGGTGTCGAGGCGGGCGGCTTCTTCGGGCGGATCATGGACGGGGTCCTTCTTTGGTTCCAGTGACCGCCGGTGACGCCCCCTGCTACCTCAACGGCGAATGGCTTGTGCTCTCCGAGGCACGGGTCTCGCCGATGGACCGGGGGTATCTCTTCGGGGACGGCGTCTACGAGGTGATCCCCGCCTATAGCGGCCGGGCGTTCCTGCTCGAGCGCCACATCGCACGGCTGCGCGACAGCCTCGCGGCGATCGGGCTGGATGCCGGCACCCTGGCCCCGGAGGCTGTGGTTTCCGGACTGCTGGAAGGGGCCGAAGTGGATTGTTCGGTCTACCTGCAGATCACGCGGGGCGTGGCCCCGCATCGTGATCACCGCTTTCCCGCACAGCCCGAGCCCGGGGTGTTCGCCTACCGCGCACCGATGCCGCCGCCGGTGGTCGAGGGTACCGACGGGGTTGCCGTGATCCTGCGCGAGGACATCCGCTGGGCGCGCTGCGACATCAAGGCCGTCTCGCTGCTCGGCAACGTGCTCCTGCGTCAGGCGGCGGAGGAGGCCGGCGCGTTCGAGACGCTGCTCCAGCGCGGGGGCCGGATTACCGAGGCCTCGGCGAGCAACCTCTTCGCGGTGATCGGCGGTACCGTCGTCACCCCGCCGCTGGGGCCGTCGCTGCTGCCGGGGGTGACCCGCGCGTTCATCCTGGAGCTCGCCCGCGGGATCGGTCTCCCGGTGGCGGAGCAGCCCATCGAGGTCGACGGGATCGCCGCCGCCGAGGAGGTCTGGCTGACCAGCTCCACCAGGGAGATCGTGCCGGTGACGCAGATCGACGGCGCCAGCGTGGGCGACGGCAGCCCCGGCCCGGTGTGGCGCCGGCTGCGCGAGGCGTTCGACCGGCACAAGGCCGCGTTCCGGGTCGCGGCAGCGACGGAGGTACCGGCATGAACAGCGAGGACACACCGCTCACCTTTCCCTGCGACTTCCCGATCAAGGCCATGGGCCGGGCCGGTGCCGATATCGAGGCCACCGTGCGCCGGCTGGTCGCGGCCCACGTCCGCGGCGAGCTTGCGGAGGCGGACGTGCGCGTGGCGGAGAGCCGCAACGGCCGGTTCCTGTCGGTGACCGTGACCGTGCGTGCGCACAGCCGAGAGCAGCTCGACGCGATCTACCGCGACCTTCACGCCCACGACGATGTCCTGATGACGCTGTGAGCGCCGTGGTCGCCGACGATCCCGCCCTCAGGGTGCGCCGCCTCGGCCGCGTGGCCTACGAGCCCACCTGGCGGCGGATGCAGGCGTTCACCGACGAGCGCGGTCCTGAGACCGGCGACGAGCTCTGGCTGCTGGAGCACCCGCCGGTATTCACCCAGGGGCTGGCCGGCCGGCCGGAGCACCTCCTCGCCCCGGGGGATATCCCGGTCGTCGCCGTTGACCGCGGTGGCCAGGTCACCTACCACGGCCCGGGGCAGCTCGTGGCGTATCCGCTGCTGGATGTCCGCCGCCGCCGTCTCGGCGTGCGGCGGCTGGTCTCGCTGCTGGAGGACGCGGTTATCCGCGTGCTCGCCGACGACGGCATCACCGGGCACGCCCGGCGGGACGCCCCGGGGGTATACGTGGCGGGTGCCAAGATCGCCCAGGTCGGCCTGCGGGTGCGCCGGGGCTGCAGCTACCACGGCCTGTCGTTCAATGTGGACATGGACCTGGAGCCCTTCTCCCGGATCAATCCCTGCGGCTATGCCGGGCTGGAGGTCATCGACCTGCGCAGCCTGGGCGTGACGCTGCCCATGGCCGAGGCCGAGGACCGCCTGCTGGCGGCCATCCAGGCTGGCCTGGCAGCGGCGGAGTAGGGCGCCGGCCGCGCGGGTCAGCCCGACGCGCCGCCGCAGACCGGGCAGTCCGGATCCCGCACGAGCGAGAGGGTGCGCCAGCGCATCCGCATGGCGTCCAGGGTGAGCAGCCGCGACTCCAGCCCTTCGCCGAGCCCGGCGAGCAGCTTCACCGTCTCCACCGCCTGCAGGCTGCCCACCACGCCGGTGAGCGGGCCGAGCACGCCGGTCTCGCTGCAGGTCTCCGCCGCCTCGCCGGTTTCCGGGAACACGCAGCGGTAGCAGGGTGCGCCGGGGCGGTCGCTGCGGTAGACCGCGATCTGGGCCTCCATCCGGATCACCGCGGCGGAGACCAGCGGCCGGCCGCCGGCGACGCAGGCGCGGTTGACCGCGAAGCGTGTGGCGAAGTTGTCGCAGCCGTCGGCGACCGCGTCCACCCCGGCGACCAGGTCGGGGAGGCTGGCGTCGTCCAGGGGGTCGGTGACCGTCTCCACGCGCACGTCCGGGTTGAGGGCGTTCAGCCGCTCGCGGGCCACCTCCGCTTTGAGCGCGCCCACGTCCTCACTGCGGTAGAGGATCTGGCGCTGGAGGTTGGTCAGTGCCACGCGGTCGAAGTCGGCCAGCACCAGGCGCCCCACGCCGGCGGCGGCGAGGTACAGCGCCGCCGGCGAGCCCAGCCCGCCGAGGCCGACGATGAGCACGGAGGCGTCGAGCAGCCGCTGCTGGCCCTCATAGTCGAGGCCGGGAAGCATGATCTGGCGGCTGTAGCGCAGGAGCTGGTCGTCGTCCATCAGGGTATCCGGTCGCGGTGGATCAGGGCCGGCGCCCGCCGGTGACCCGCTCGTGTCCGGCGAGGTCCCGCCAGGTCTGCACGGCCGTGTAGCCGGCGTCGGCGAGCAGCCCGCGGACCGCCTCGCCCTGGCGCCAGCCGTGTTCCAGTATCAGCCAGCCCCCGGGGGCCAGCCAATCCGGCGCGTCATCGACGATCGTGCACAGGGCGGCCAGGCCGGCGTCCGCGGCGATCAGCGCGCCACGCGGCTCGTGGGCGGCGTCGCCCTGCCAGGGTTCGGGCTCTTCGGCGCCGATGTAGGGCGGGTTGCTCACCACCAGCGGGTAACGCCGTGCCGGCAGGGGGGCGAACCAGTCGCCCTCGAAGACGCTGACGCGGGCGTCGAGGCCCAGGCGGGCGGCGTTCTCCCGGGCGAGCGTTGCGGCGTCGTGGCTGCGCTCGGTGGCGTCCACCGCCGTTCCCGGCCATTCGCTCGCCAGCGCCAGGGCCACGGCGCCGCTGCCGGTACCGAGGTCCAGAAGCCGTTCCGGCGGGGCGGGGCAGACCGCCAGCGCCGCCTCGACCAGGGTCTCCGTCTCCGGGCGTGGCACCAGGGTGTCCGGGGTGACCGTGAGCGCGAGGCTCCAGAATTCCCGCTCGCCGGTGAGGTGGGCGATAGGTGCGCCCCGGGCGCGGGCCGCGAGCAGCGCCCGGAAATGCTCGACCTCGCTGGCCCCCGGGTAATGCTCCGGCCAGGTGTGCAGCCACGTGCGGCTGCGGCCCAGGGCGTGGGCCAGCAGCAGTGCGGCATCGAGGCCCGGGCTGTCGCCGCCGGCCAGCCGCCGGCGGCCCTCGGCCAGCAGCCCCGTGACGGTGGCGTCCTCCGCGATGGGGGGGTGGTCAGCCACCGATGCCGAGCTGACGGACGAGCATGCCACGCTCCTCGAGCATGACGGGGATGCCGTCATCGACGCGGTAGACACGTTCTCCGTTGCGCGTGACCAGGCCTTCCGCGAGGGGCTCGTTCACCGGGCTGTCGTCCATGTAGTGGAGCGTGCCGCCGGAGATCAGCTCGTTGACGCGCTTGAGCTCGTCGCGGCGCAGCGGGCGTACCGGCACCTTGGTGACGGGGCAGCAGAGGATGTCCAGGAGTTTCCGGTCCAGGGGCATTCGGGGCCTCCGACGGTGAGCCGCGTTCGATCTGGTTCTCAAACCCGTAGTGTACTGCCTGTGCCAGGCGTTGGGACAGTTGCGCCGTACGTGCGCGTGACCGGTGTCCCGTTTCAGAAGCCGAAGGCCCGGTGGCGGGGGGCCGGGGCGCTGGCATGCGTGGACAGGCGTTCTATAAATGCACTATGGGGGAGACGAACACCGCCCCCCGGCGGCAGGCAAGCATAGGGGGAGGCCGGCATGGTCCGCAGCGCTGAGCGAAAGACGATCGGTGACGGGCATCGCGGGGCCACGGCGTGTGCCTTCTGCGGCAGCGTCGAGAGCGCCGCCAATACCCTGGTGGCGACCGGGGCGGTCTCGATCTGCGCGCGCTGTGCCACCGAGTGCGCGCGCATCCTGGCCGAGGAGGGGGCGACGGAGCGGGCCCTGGCGCCGGCCCCGCTGCCCACGCCGTCCCAGATCCATGCCTTTCTCGACGAGTACGTGATCGGCCAGACCCGGGGTAAGCGCAGCCTCGCCGTGGCGGTGTACAACCACTACAAACGCCTGCGCCGGACCCGTTCGCCCGGCGAGCCGGAGATCGGCAAGAGCAACGTGCTCCTGCTCGGCCCCAGTGGTTCCGGCAAGACCCTGCTCGCCGAGACCCTGGCGCGCTCGCTGGCGGTACCCTTCGTGAGTATCGATGCCACCGGCCTCACCGAGGCGGGCTACGTGGGCGAGGACGTCGATGTCATCGCCGAGCGGCTGCTCCAGGCCGCCGACGGGGATATCGGCCTGGCCGGCTGCGGCATTGTCTATATCGACGAGATCGACAAGCTCGCCGCCGGTGCGGACAGCCCGGTGCACGGCCGTGACGTCTCCGCGGAAGGGGTGCAGCAGTCGCTGCTGCGCTTCCTGGAGGGGACCCGCGTGCCGCTGCCCCAGGCCCGGCGGAGCCCCCGTGCCCCCATCCCGGAGCTCGACACCCGCGAGGTCCTGTTCATATGCGGCGGGGCCTTCGACGGCATCGACGCCCTCGTTCGTCGTCGCCAGCTCTCCGGTGGTGTCGGCTTCGCCGCGGATCCGGCGGGGGAGATGGCGGAGACGCCGCCGTTGGCCGAGGCGCTTTCACCGGAGGATCTCATGGCCTACGGCCTGATCCCGGAGCTGGTGGGGCGGTTGCCGGTCACCGCGGTGCTCGACCCGCTGGACGCCGCGGGGCTGTGCGCCATCCTCACCGAGCCGCGGAATGCCCTGGTGGCGCAATACCAGTCCCTGATGGCCATGGACGGCTGCCGGCTCACCTTCGGCGACGATGCCCTGGAGGCCATCGCCGAGGAGGCGCTGGCTTCGGGTACCGGCGCGCGTGCCCTGCGCGGTGTGCTCGAACGGGTGCTCCTCGAGCCCATGTTCGTCGCCGGTCCGGGGACGCTGCATGTCGACGCCGCGCATGTCGCCGACAGCCGCCTCGGGGCTTGCCGCCGGGCGGGCTGAACGCCCCGGTGCGTACCGCCGGCATGCATGGAAACTTCATCGGGCGCCCCGTATCATGGGAGTCGTCTTCACGCGGAGCCGTGCGAATGCCGGCCCCGCAAGCGATATGACCCGTCGGGGAACGCCCAATGAGCGAAGTGAAAATCGACGACATCAACGTCCTGGCGCAGGAGATCCTGCCGACCCCGCTCGAGGCCAAGCGCAAGCTGCCGCTGAGCGAGGCCGCGCGCAAGACCGTCGTGGACGGCCGGCGCACCGTCGAGAACATCATCGACGGCACGGATCACCGCCTGCTGGTGGTCGTGGGGCCATGCTCGGTGCACGACATCGAGGCCGCGAAGGACTATGCCGCGCGGCTCAAGCGCCTCCACGACGAGGTGGCGGACAATCTGTTCGTGGTGATGCGCGTGTACTTCGAGAAACCGCGGACCACCGTCGGCTGGAAGGGGCTGATCAACGACCCCTACATGGATGACTCCTTCCACATCGAGGAGGGGCTGTTCCGGGCCCGCGAGCTGCTGCTGCACCTCGCCGAGATCGGCCTGCCGGCGGCCACGGAGGCCCTCGATCCGCTGACGCCGCAGTACATCGGCGATCTCATCACCTGGACCGCCATCGGCGCCCGGACCACCGAGTCCCAGACCCACCGCGAGATGGCGAGCGGCCTGTCCACGCCGGTTGGCTTCAAGAACGGTACCGACGGCAGCCTGGACGTAGCCATCAACGCCCTGCGCTCGGCGGCGAGCCCGCACAGCTTCCTGGGCATCAACCAGGAGGGCCAGTCCGCCGTTATCCGTACCCGCGGCAACAGCTACGGCCATGTGGTACTGCGCGGCGGCAAGCAACCGAACTACGACTCCGTGAGCATCGCCCTGTGCGAGAAGGACCTGCGTGAGGCGGGGCTGCGCACACAGCTGGTCGTCGACTGCAGCCACTCCAACTCCAACAAGGATCCGGGGCTGCAGCCGCTGGTGGTGGAGAACCTGATCAACCAGATCCTCGAGGGCAACCGCTCGATCACCGGCATGATGATCGAGAGCAACATCGGCTGGGGCAACCAGAAGCTCAAGGGCGATCCCTCGGCGCTGGAATACGGTGTCTCCATCACCGACCCCTGCATCGACTGGGAGACCACGGAGACGGTGCTCCGCGACGCCCACCGCCGCCTCGGCGGAGCGCTGCGCAAGCGCGCCGCGTGATGCCCTGTGCCCGGTCTCCGGGGTTGACGCCCCGGGGGTCGGGAGGGTAAATGAGCGTTGGCTTTTCGTTCGCCCCCGCGGCGACGGATCACGGAACGGTGCACCGGAGGTGCGCCGGAGGCTGAACGCCGGCGCCGCCGTCGGGTGGCGGCTGCCGGATAGGGAGGAGTCATCATGGCCGACAAGTCCAACACCCTGCCGGTTCGCGGGATCGAGCCGTATCAGCCGGCGGAGGGCGAGGAATACATGAGCGATGCGCAGCTCGAGCACTTCGAGCGGCTGCTCACGGCATGGAAGCGCCAGCTCCAGGAGGAGGTCGAGCGCACCATGAGTCATATGCGCGACGACGCCAACAACTACGCGGACCCCGCTGACCGGGCCACCCAGGAGGAGGAGTTCGCGCTGGAGCTGCGCACCCGCGACCGTGAGCGCAAGCTCATCCGCAAGATCGACCAGACCCTGGAGCGGATCCGCAAGGACGACTACGGGTTCTGCGAGCAGTGTGGTGTGGAGATCGGCCTGCGCCGTCTCGAGGCACGCCCCACCGCGACGCTGTGCGTGGACTGCAAGACACTCGAGGAGATCCGCGAGAAGCAGCGCGTGGCCTGATCCCCCGCGCGGCTTGTCGCCACCGGGGCCGGCGCAGTCACTGCGCCGGCCCTTTTCGTTGGTGCTTCGCAAAGTGGCGGGAGGGGGCGGTTGCGGACCGGCGATCGCCGGTGGTCTGGCGCAGCCGGTCCACGGTCGAAACGTTCCCCGCGCAGGTCGCACGCCTTTTCGGCGCACGATCCACGTGTCCGGGCGCTCCCGCTCCCCGGCCCCTCCGCCGTGAAGACGGTGCGGCCACGGGTGCGGACCGGGTGGCTCAGGGGGCCACGGTCTGTCGCGCGCCGGGACGTGGGAAGGGTTAGAGCGCCTCGTCGGCCATCGCCGCGAGCTGGTCCGCCTGGTGCTCGCGCATCAGCGGGCCTATCACCGGGTCCAGGTTGCCGGCCATGATCTCCTCGAGCTTGTAGAGCGTGAGGTTGATGCGGTGGTCGGTCACCCGGCCCTGGGGGAAGTTGTAGGTGCGGATGCGCTCGGAGCGGTCGCCGCTGCCCACGAGCTGCCGCCGGGCCTGGGTCTGTTCGGAGACCTGTGCGTCGCGTTCCCGGGCCATGATCTTCGCCTGGATGAGGCTCAGCGCCTTGGCGCGGTTCTTGTGCTGGGAGCGCTCGTCCTGGCACTCCACCACGATTCCCGTGGGCAGGTGGGTCATGCGCACGGCGGAGTCGGTCTTGTTCACGTGCTGACCACCGGCACCGGAGGCACGGAAGGTGTCCACCTTGAGGTCGGCGGGATTGATCTCGATCTCCTCGATCTCGTCCGCCTCCGGCAGGACCGCCACCGTACACGCCGAGGTGTGGATCCGTCCCTGGGACTCCGTCTCGGGTACGCGCTGGACGCGGTGGGCGCCGGACTCGAATTTCAGCCGCGAGTACACGCTCTCCCCGCTGACCCGGGCGATGAGCTCCTTGTAGCCGCCGTGCTCGCCGGGGCTGTCGGAGACGATTTCCACCCGCCAGCCCTGGTGCTCGGCGTAACGCGAGTACATCCGGAAGAGGTCGCCGGCGAACAGCGCGGCCTCGTCGCCGCCCGTGCCCGCGCGGATCTCCAGGTAGATGTCCTTGTCGTCATTGGGGTCGCGGGGGAGCATGAGCACCTCCAGCTCGCCCTCCAGCGACGCCAGGCGCTCGCCGAGCCCGGCGATCTCGTCCTCCGCCATGGCCCGCATCTCGCTGTCGTCCTCTTCGCGCATCTCTTCGGCGGCGCGGAGGTCGGCCTGGGTGCGGCGATAGGCGTTGAGCGTGCGGACCAGGGGTTCGAGCTGCGCGTACTCCCGGGACAGGCCGGTGAAGCGGCGCTGGTCGCCGATGACCTCCGGGTCCGCGAGCAGGGCCTCTATCTCCTGGTGACGCTCGGCGAGCTGGTCGAGCTTGCGTTGCAGGGAGTCCTTCACTTCGTGTCGCCCTCGTCGTCGTCCAGTCCCAGCACCCGCCGCGCCGCGCTCAGGGTGGCGCCGTCGCCCTGGCGGGCGGCCTGGCGCAGACCGATGGTCGGGCTGTGGAGGAGTTTGTTGGTCAGCGTGTGGGCGAGGTATTCGAGCACGTCGTCCGCATCGTCGCCGCGTTGCAGGCGCCGCCGGGCGCGGTTGAGCACCGCCTCCCGGTCCTGGTGGGCGCGCCGGCGCAGCGCCCGTATCGCCGAAACGGCGTCGAGTCCGCGCAGCCATTCCATGAAGCGTTCGGTCTGCACGGTGACGATGGTCTGCGCCTGCTCTGCCGCCGCCTGGCGTGAGCGCAGGTTGTCCTCGATGACCTCGCGCAGGTCGTCCACGGTGTAGAGATAGACGTCCGGCAGCTCGCCCACCTCGGCCTCGATGTCCCGCGGCACCGCGATGTCGACCATGAAGATCGGACGGTGGCGCCGGCGCTTGAGCGCGCTCTCCACGCTGCCCTTGCCCAGGATGGGCAGGGTTGCGGCGGTGGAGGCCACCACGATATCGGTGCTGTGGAGCCGGTGGGGGATCTCGCTGAGCCCGATGCCCTCGCCGCCGAGCTCCTCGGCGAGCTGCTCGGCGCGTTCCGGGCTGCGATTGGCAATAACGAGGCCGCCGATGCCCTGCTCGCGCAGGTGGCGAGCGGTGAGCTCGATGGTCTCGCCGGCGCCGATGAGCAGCGCGGTCTGACGTTCCAGGTCGCCGAAGATCTGGCGCGCCAGGCTGACCGCCGCGAAGGCCACGGATACCGGGTGCGCCCCGATTTCGGTCTCCGTGCGCACCTGCTTGGCCACGGAGAAGGCGTGCGTGAACAGCCGGTCGAGGGTCGGTCCGACCACCCCGGCGTCCGCCGCGGACTGCCAGGCAACCTTGGTCTGGCCGAGGATCTGGGGCTCGCCGATGACCAGCGAATCGAGACCGGCGGCGACGTTCATGAGATGGGTGACCGCCGCCTCGCCGCGGTGGACGTAGGTGTGCTCGGCGAGCCAGTCCGTCTCCAGGCCGTGGGCGCGTTCCAGCCAGCGGCGCAGCGTCTCGGGCCCGCAGTCGCCGTCCAGGACGGTGTAGAGCTCCGTGCGGTTGCACGTCGACAGCAGCACCGCTTCCTCGATGCCGGGCTGCCCGGTGAGCTCGCGCAGTGCTCCGCCCAGGCGTTCCGGCTCGAATACGACGCGCTCGCGGACCTCGATCGGCGCGGTCTTGTGGCTCAGTCCGAGGGTGACAACAGGCATGTGCAACCGGGCGGAGTGCGGAAAGCCGAATTGTAGAGCACTCCTGCGCTGATACAAACCACCGCCGCGGTATGCTCCCCGGCAAGGATGTGCTCGTGCCTGCGGGCGGGAAGGCAGTACACTGGGGCGCGGGTGGCGTCAGGGAAACAGCGAGGAGCGCATGCCACGATTCATCTTCCTGGTCGCGCTGGCGGCCGTCATCGCCGGTTGTGCGACGAACCGTGAGGCCGCGGAGCCGGGGCCGTCGCCGGTGGCGGAGGACGCCGCGGCGAGCGATCCCCACCAGGAACTCATCTACCAGCTGCTGGTGGGCGAGTTCGCGGGCAACCGGGGTGCGTTCGACCAGGCGGCGCAGGCCTACGGTGACGCGATGGCGCTTACCGACGACCCGGCGGTCGCCCAGCGGGCGGCCCGGGTGGCGCTGTACGCCGAGCGTTTCGATCTCGCCCGGACTGCCGCGCGGCGCTGGCTCGCGCTGGCGCCAGCCGCCCGGGAGCCCCACCGCATCCTCGCTGTCGTCGCCCTGCGGGAAGGGGATCCGGAGGCCGCGACGGAGTCCTTCCTCGCGTACCTCCCCGGTGACGGGGACACGCGGGACCAGGCGCTCTCGCGCCTGGGGGCGGCCCTTGCCCAGGAAGGCGACGCGAACGCGGCCATGGCGGTCGCCCGGGGGCTGGCCGGGCATTTCCCCGAGAGCGCGGCCGCGCAGTTGATGGCCGCCCGCGTGGCGCTGTCCACGGGTCGTGCCCGGTTGGCCCTGCAGTCTGCGCGCGCGGCGCTGCAGCTGCGGCCCGGCTGGCGGGCCGCAGCCCTTGTCGAGGTGGAGGCGCTGCGGCGCAGCGGCCGTGCGGGCGAGGCGCTGAAGCGGCTGGATGGCATGGTGGCCGATTCCCCCGGTGATTACGAGCTGCGGCTGGAGTACGCCCGGGCGCTGGCCGCCGCCGGCCGTTCCGGTGACGCCCTCGGCCAGTTCCACGCGCTGCTGGAGCGCCAGCCCGACGACGACCGTATCCTGCTATCCGGTGCGCTGCTGGCGCTTCAGTCCGGCCATCACGATCAGGCGCGGCGCTGGCTCAAGCGCCTGCTCGCGATCGAGACCCGCACCGACGCGGCCAACTACTATCTCGGCCGGCTCGCGCTGGACGAGGGGGATGCCGGTCAGGCGGTGGAGTACCTGCGCCGGGCCGGCGGCGAGTACGCCGTGGATGCCGCCCTGGCCGAGGCGACGGCTCTGGCCGCGGACGGCCGGATCGACGCCGCGCGCCAGCGGCTGCGCACGCTGCGGGACGACAACTCCGATGCCGCGGTGCAGGCGTATGCCACCGAGGCCGAGCTGCTGCGGCGCTCGGGGCGCCAGGCCGAGGCGCTGTCGGTGCTCGACGAGGCCCTGCAGGCACACCCCGGTGACGCCGATCTGCGTTATGCCCGTGCCATGGCGCGGATTCAGGCCGGCAGCCTCGAACAGGCCATCACGGACCTGGAAGCGGTCATCGATGCGGATCCGCAGAATGCCGCGGCGCTGAACGCGCTGGGCTATACCCTGGCCGACGGCAACCGCGACCTCGACCGTGCCGCCTCGCTGGTCTCCCGCGCCTACCAGCTCTCCCCGGACGATCCGGCGGTGGTGGACAGCATGGGCTGGGTGGCCTACCGCCAGGGGCGCCTCGAACAGGCCCTGGATTACCTGCGCCGGGCCGAGTCGCTCTCCGGCGGCGATCCGGAGATCGCCGCCCACCTGGGCGAGGTGCTCTGGCAGCTCGGCCGCAAGGACGAGGCGCGGCGCGTCTGGCGGGAGGCGCTCGAGGCCTATCCGGACCACGAGGTGCTGCGCAGCACCGTGGAGCGCTTCCAGCCATGACGGCGGTGCGGTTCCTGCGTGCGTTTGCCGCCGCGGTGCTGACGGCGGTGCTCGCCGGTTGCAGCGTCGCCCCGCCGACGCCGGGCGACGGCCGAGTGACCCTGCCGGTGGCGGACTGGCAGCCTGCCCCCGCCCCGGAGGCCTGGCGGCTGACCGGCCGGGCCGCTCTGCATGCCGGTGACGACGGTGGCACCGTCTCGGTGTTCTGGGAGAGCGGCGGGGATCGCTACCGGCTCACGCTCAACGGCCCCATCGGCTCCGGTGCGGTGCGCCTGGAGGGGAATGCCGGCGGCATCACCCTGCGTACCAGCGACGGCCGCGTGCGCCGTGCGGGCTCCGCGCGGGCCCTGCTCCGCGCGGAGACGGGCTACGACCTGCCGGTCTCTTACCTGCGCTGGTGGGTGCGGGCGCGGGCCGTCCCGGAGCTCGGCGGCCGGGTGCGCCTCGACGATGACGACCGCCCGGTGAGCCTTGTGCAGGACGGCTGGCACGTGACCTATGACGAGTTCCGGCGCGTGGACGGCTACTGGCTGCCCCACCGGCTGTCGGTGGAGCGCGGCGACGTCAGCGTGCGCCTGGCGGTGCGGGAGTGGCGCGCGGGACCGTCGTCGTGACCGCCGCTGCGGCGGAAGTATCTGCTGGCTGGCCGGCCCCGGCCAAGATCAACCGCTTCCTGCACATCGTCGGCCGGCGCGCGGACGGCTACCACGAGCTGGAGACGCTGTTTCAGTTTCTCGATCTCGCCGACGAGCTCGCATTCACCGTGAACGCGGCCGGCGGGGTCACCCGCGAGGGCGGCCCGCCGGGGCTCGCCGCGGAGGCGGACCTGGTGGTGCGGGCGGCAAGGGCGCTGCAGCAGGCGACCGGCTGCCCCCTTGGCTGCCATATCCGCGTGGACAAGCATCTGCCCGCCGGCGGCGGGCTCGGCGGTGGCAGTTCGGACGCGGCGACGACGCTGGTCGCGCTCAACGAGCTCTGGGGGACCGGGCTCGACACGGCGGCACTGGCCGCGATCGGGCTAACACTGGGGGCGGACGTGCCGGTGTTCGTCCACGGCCATGCGGCCTGGGCGGAGGGGGTGGGCGAGACCCTCACCCCGATGGCGCCGGACGAGCCCTGGTTCGTGATCATCGACCCGGCCGTAAGTGTCTCCACCGCGGAGGTATTCGGTGCGCCGAAATTGACACGCCATACGCCTCGTATCAGAATACCGCGCCTTGACACGGGGTCACTCGGCAATGACTGCGAAGCGGTCGTTCGCGAACGTTACCCGGCGGTCGGCGAGGCACTCGACTGGCTCGGCCGGTTCGCCGGCGCCCGCCTCAGCGGGACAGGCGGGTGCGTTTTCGCGCCTTTCGCCCGCGAGGACGAGGCGCGGAGCGTGTGCGCGCGGGTGCCGCCGCACTGGCGCGGCTATGTCGCCCGGGGCTTGAACCGTTCGCCGCTCGTCGCGCGGCGGGACGCGGTGCGTGCCGGTGACCCTGCGGACTACTGGGGCGTGGCCAAGCGGTAAGGCACGGGGTTTTGATCCCCGCATTCGCAGGTTCGAATCCTGCCGCCCCAGCCATTTTCCATCCTCGCCGCTGCAATCGACAGGTAGACCGTCGTGATTGAAAACGGACGCATGATGGTGTTTGCGGGCAACGCCAACCCGCAACTCGCCAACGCCGTTGCCGCCCATCTCAAGACCCGACTCGGCAATGCCCTGGTCTCGCGCTTCAGCGATGGCGAGGTGCAGGTGGAGATCAACGAGCACGTGCGCGGGCGCGACGTGTTCATCGTCCAGCCGACCTGCGCCCCCACCAATGACAACCTCATGGAGCTGCTGGTCATCGCCGACGCGTTGCGGCGCTCCTCGGCGGCGCGGATCACGGCGGTGATCCCCTATTACGGCTATGCGCGGCAGGACCGGCGCCCGCGCTCCCAGCGCGTGCCGATAACCGCCAAGCTCGCCGCGGACATGATCTCGGCGGCGGGCATCAACCGCGTGGTCACCGTGGATCTCCACGCCGATCAGATCCAGGGGTTCTTCAACGTTCCGGTGGACAACGTCTACGCCTCGCCGGTGCTGCTCGGCGACATCTGGCGCCAGGTCCATCCGAACAAGATCGTGGTCTCGCCGGACGTCGGCGGCGTGGTCCGCGCCCGTGCCATCGCCAAGCGCCTCGACGACGCGGAGCTGGCGATCATCGACAAGCGCCGGCCGCGGGCGAACGAGTCCAAGGTGATGAACATCATCGGCGACGTCAGCGACAAGACCTGCATTATCGTCGACGACATCGTCGACACCGCCGGCACCCTGTGCGAGGCCGCCAAGGCCCTCAAGGACAAGGGCGCCGGCAAGGTGGTGGCCTACATCACCCACGCGGTGCTCTCCGGGCCCGCGATCGACCGGATCAACGAGTCCCATCTCGACGAGCTGGTCGTCACCGACAGCATCCCGCTGTCCGAGGCCGGCGAGGCCTCCGGGAAGATCCGTGCGCTGACCCTCGCCGAGATGCTCGCCGAGACGATGCGCCGGGTGAACAACGACGAGTCGGTGAGCGAGCTGTTCGTCGAGTAACCACGCCGAACCTGGTCGCGGGGGAGGCGGCCGCCCGAAGGGGCGGTTCATTTCATAAACCAGGAGTAACACACCCATGAGCAGTGTCGAACTGAAGCTGGATGCCAGCGTTCGCACGGAGCAGGGCAGAGGTGCGAGCCGCCGCCTGCGCCGTGAGAAGCGGCTGCCGGCTATTGTCTACGGCGCCGGCAAGGGCGCGCAGGCCATCACGGTCAGCGAGCAGCAGGTCGGTCGCCTGATGCGCGAGGAGGCCTTCTTCTCCCAGATCATCGATCTGGCGGTGGACGGCAAGTCCGAGCAGGTCATCCTCAAGGACCTGCAGCGCCACCCCTTCAAGCCGCTGGTCAGCCACCTGGACTTCATGCGTGTGAAGGCCAACGAGAAGCTGCGCACCCACGTGCCGCTGCACTTCCTCAACGAGGAGACGGCGAAGGGCGTGAAGCAGGGCGGCGGTGTCATCCATCACGACCTGATCGAGGTCGAGGTGGAGTGCTACCCGCGCGACCTGCCGGAGTTCATCGAGGTGGACGTCCAGGACCTCGAGCTCGACAGCGCCATGCACCTCTCCGAGGTCAGCGTGCCCAAGGGCGTGACCCTGCCGGCACTGGGTGAGGACGCCGAGCACGACCCGGCGGTGGTCAGCATCCATGCGCCGCGCAAGGCGAAGGAAGAGGACGAGGAGGCCGCCGAGGAGGCGGAGGGCGGCGAGCAGCCGTCCGCCGAGGCCGAGGGCGGCGAAGAGGAGGGCGGCGAGGACTGATCATTCCTCGCGCCCTTCCGCGGCAGCGGAGGTCGGTTCATGGCGGGTGGCGACGCGCGGATCCGGTGCATCGTCGGGCTGGGCAATCCCGGCCCGCGCTACGAGCGTACCCGCCATAACGCCGGCTTCTGGTTTGTCGACGAGCTGGCCCGCCGCCACGGCGGGCAGCTCCGTGCCGCGCGCCGGTTCCACGGCGAGCATGCGCGCGTGTTCGTCGACGGCGTCGACGTGCACCTGCTCAAGCCCACCACGTACATGAATCACAGCGGCCGTGCCGTTCAGGCCCTGGCCCGGTTCTACGACATCGACGCCGCGTCGATGCTCGTCGCCCACGACGAGATCGACCTGCCGCCGGGCACTGTCCGGCTCAAGCGCGACGGCGGTCACGGCGGTCACAACGGCCTGCGGGACATCATCAAGGCCCTGGGGGCGCGCGACTTCGCCCGCCTGCGTCTGGGCGTCGGTCACCCGGGCAGCGCCGACCAGGTGATCCCCTACGTCCTCTCCAACGCCGGGCGCGACGAGCAGGCGGCCATCGACGGAGCCATCGACGAGGCGGCCTCGGTGCTGCCGTGGCTGCTCGCCGGCGACTGGGACCGCGCCTTCCAGCGTCTGCACACCGCCGCCTGAGGGCGACGGCCCGTCCCATTCAGCCTATTCCGGGAGCACAGTCGAGATGGGTTTCAAATGCGGCATCGTCGGCCTGCCCAACGTCGGCAAGTCGACCCTGTTCAACGCGCTCACGCGCAACGAGATCCCCGCCGAGAACTACCCCTTCTGCACCATCGATCCGAACGTGGGCATCGTGCCCGTGCCGGATCCGCGCCTGGAGCGCATCGCGGCGATCGTGCAGCCGGAGAAGGTGATCCCGACGACCATGGAGTTCGTCGACATCGCCGGGCTCGTTGCCGGGGCGTCCAAGGGCGAGGGGCTGGGCAACCAGTTCCTGGCCAACATCCGCGAGACCGATGCCATCGCCCACGTGGTGCGCTGCTTCGACAGCGGCGACGTCCACCACGTCGAGGGCCGGGTGGACCCGGTGTCGGACGTGGAGACCATCAACACCGAGCTCGCGCTCGCGGACCTGGAGACGGTGGCGAAGGCGCTGCAGCGCTACGAGCGCCAGGCCAAGTCCAACGACAAGACGGCCATCGCCTACCGTGACGAGCTCAAGCGCATCCACGCCGCCCTGGACGAGGGCACGCCGGTGCGCGCCCTGAGCTTCGCGGAGCATGTCCGCCCGCTGCTCGGCGAGCTGCACCTGCTCACCGCCAAGCCGGTGCTCTATGTGGCCAACGTTGCCGAGGACGGCTTCGCTGACAACCCGCACCTGGACGCGCTGCGTGCCTATGCCGAGGCCGAGGGTGCCGGCGTGGTGACCGTCTGCGCGGCCATCGAGGCGGAGCTCGCGGTGCTCGACGACGATGACAAGGCGGACTTCCTCGCCGAGTACGGCCTCGAGGAGCCGGGCCTGAACCGGGTGATCCGGGCCGGCTACGGGCTGCTCGGGCTGCAGACCTTCTTCACCGCCGGACCCAAGGAGGTGCGTGCCTGGACGGTGGCGATCGGTGCGACCGCGCCCCAGGGGGCCGGGCGGATCCATACCGACTTCGAGCGCGGCTTCATCCGGGCCGAGGTCATCGCCTACGACGATTTCATCGCCTGCAACGGCGAGCAGGGGGCGAAGGAGGCGGGGCGCCTGCGCCTGGAGGGCAAGGAGTATGTCCTCCAGGAAGGCGACATCTGCCACTTCCGCTTCAACGTGTGAGCGCGCACCGCGCGCCCACACCGGCCGCCCGGGTCAGCGCCGGGGTGCGTCGATCCGCGAGAATCCCGACGTGATCGGGTAACGGCGGTCCCGGCCGAAGGCCTTGGTGGTGATCTTCACCCCCGGCGGCGCCTGGCGGCGCTTGTACTCGTTGCCATGGAGCATGCGTACGACCCGACGGACCGTGGTCTCGTCGTGGCCCGCGGCAACGATCTCGTCGATGCCGGCGTCCTCCTCGACGTAGGCGGCGAGGATGCTGTCGAGCTCCGGGTACTCCGGCAGGCTGTCGGAGTCGCGCTGGTCCGCGCGCAGCTCGGCGGTCGGTGCCTTGGCGAAGATATTCTGCGGGATCACCGCCGAGCGCTCGTTGCGGTAGGCGGCGAGCCGGTAGGCCTCGGTCTTGAACACATCCTTCAGCGGTGCGAAGCCGCCGACCATGTCCCCGTAGAGGGTGGCGTAGCCCACCGCCAGTTCGCTCTTGTTGCCGGTGGCAAGCACCAGTCGGCCGAACTTGTTGGACAGCGCCATCAGCAGTGTGCCGCGGCTGCGGGACTGTAGGTTCTCCTCGGTGACGTCGGGCGGGGCGTCGCCGAATACCGGCGCCAGGGCCTCCAGGAAGGCGCCGAAGATCCCTTCGATGGCGATGCTGTGGTAGTGCACGCCGAGGTTTCGGGCGAGCTCGGCGGCATCGGTGTGGCTGGTGTCGGAGGTGTAGCGGCTCGGCATCATCACGCACTCGACGCGTTCCGGGCCGAGGGCGTCCACGGCGATGGCCGCCACCAGGGCGGAGTCCATCCCGCCGGAGAGGCCGATTAACACCCCGGGAAAGCCGTTCTTCTCGACGTAGTCCCGCACGCCCCAGACCAGGGCGTCGTAGACGCAGGCCTCTTCAGAGACATCCTCGCAGATATCGCCGTCCACCGGGCGCCAGCCGCTGCCGCCGCGGGCGAGATCCACCGGGTAGAGTCCGGTCTCGAAGCGCGGGGCGCGCACGGCGAGTCCGCCGTCGGCGTCGAAGGCGCAGGAGCCGCCGTCGTAGACGACCTCGTCCTGGCCGCCGGCCATGTTGCAGTAGACGATGGGCACGCCGGCCTCGCCGATGCGCTCGCGCAGCACTGACTCCCGCGCCGCCCACTTCTTGTGGTCGAACGGCGAGGCGTTGAGGTTGGCGACGACGTCGGCGCCGGTCTCCGCGGACAGGGTTACCGGTCCCGGGTGCCAGGCGTCCTCGCAGATGGTGACGCCGAGGCGGCAGCCGTCGATATCGACGACGCAGGGTGCGCCGCCGGCGTCGAAGTAGCGCCGGTCATCGAATACGCCGTAGGTCGGCAGGTGGTACTTGTCATAGACGTCGGTCACGCGCCCGTCGCGAATGACGTAGGCGCTGTTGTACAGCGCGTCGCCGTCCTGGCGGGGGGCGCCGACCACGAGGGTGACACCGTTCACCTCGGCGCACAGCCGCTCGATGCCCCGTTCTACCGCGCGGATGAAGTCATTGCGCAGCAGCAGGTCGTCCGGCGGGTAGCCCGTGAGCGTGAGCTCCGGGAAGATCACCGCGTCGGCGGCCAGCTCGTCCCGGGCACGGGCGGCGGCGCGGACCACGATCTCGGTGTTGCCCGGCACGTCCCCCACCAGGAGGTTCAGCTGGGCCATGACGAGGCGGATACGGTCGCTCATAACGGTGCTGTCTGCAGGCCTGTTGTGTGTGCGGCAATGCTACCGAAAAAGCGGCGCGGACGCGCGTCCCGCCATGCCCGCCGGCCCGTTCGGCGCCGGCGGCGCTTTCGGTCGCCGCCCGCCAGGGGGTAAACTCGCGGCTTACCGGGGAGACGACTCAGGAGCCACCCAATGAAGAAGGTTGAAGCGATCATCAAGCCGTTCAAGCTCGACGACGTGCGCGAGGCGCTCTCGGAGATCGGCATAACGGGGATGACGGTCACGGAAGTCAAGGGCTTCGGGCGTCAGAAGGGCCACACCGAACTCTATCGCGGCGCGGAGTACGTGGTGGACTTCCTGCCCAAGATGCGCGTGGAGATCGTGGTCGCCGACGGCCAGGTGGAGCGTTGCCTGGAGGCCATCAACCAGGCGGCGCAGACGGGCAAGATCGGCGACGGCAAGATCTTCGTCACGCCGGTGGAGCGGGTGATCCGCATCCGCACCGGCGAGGAGGACGAGCAGGCGATCTGACCGCCGCCGCGGCGGGCCCGGTTCAGGCGTCCGCCGCGCTCATTCCGTTGCGCTCGAGCACGCGGCGTACGTCACGCCGCAGCGACGGCATCTCCAGCCGGCCGTAGACCCGTTCCAGCAGACTGAGTGCCGGTGCCACCGCCGGGGCCCCCTCGTACTCGCGGATGATATGCGTGGCGCGGTTTGCCGCCGCCACCCAGGCCTTGCGGTCGGCGTAGAACGAGGCGATCTGCATCTCGTGCTCGGCGAGCTGGTCGCGGATCGCACGCATGCGATCGCGGGCATTGGCGACGTAGTCGCTGTCCGGATAGCGCTCGATGAGCGTGCGGAAGGCGTCGAACGCCTTGCGCAGCGGTTCCGGGTCACGCGCGGCGCGGTCGATATTGAGCAGGTCGTCCAGGAAGCCCTGGCCCTGCTCCTGCTGGGCCACACCCTTCATATACCAGGCGTAGTCCACGCGCGGGTGGCGCGGGTTGAGCCGGATGAACCGCTCCGCGGCGGACACCGCCGAGGCCGGCTCCTCGTTCTTGTGGTAGACGTAGATGATGTCGAGCTGTGCCTGCTCCGCATAGGTGCCGAACGGGTAGCGCGCCTCCAGCGTCTCCAGACGGTTGGCGGCGAGGTCGTAGTCGCCGCGCTGCCAGGCGGCCCGCGCGTTCTGGTAGAGCGTGGCGGCGGACAGGTCCTGATCGGGCTGCTTCTCCGGTCCGCTCGCACAGGCGGTGAGGATCAGCGCGGTGAGCAGCAGGGACAGGGCTCGCTTCATGGCGTGCTCTCAAGGCAATGACTAAAGACGCTATTCTAGGGTGCCGCCGCGCTATGATCCACCGCGCCGCGGTGGGCCGCACGCGGTGGCACGCAACGGTGACAGGTAATCGATCACGATGAGCACGCAGACGGTACACGAACAGGCCGAGATACCCGCCGGGCTGGCGGGGTGGCGGCTGGACCGCGCCCTCGCGGAGCTCTTCCCCGACTATTCCCGCAGCCGGCTGCAGAAGTGGCTCAAGTCCGGGGCGATCACCGTCGACGGCCGGGTGCCACGGCCCCGGGACAGCGTCGCCGGCGGCGAGCGTGTTGTGGTCGACGCGGCCCTGGAGGCGGCGGACGCGGTCACCGGACAGGCCCTGCCGCTGGACGTGCGCTACCAGGACGACTCGCTGATCGTCATCGCCAAGCCCGCCGGCCTCGTCGTCCACCCCGGCGCCGGCAACCACGACGGTACCCTGCAGAACGCGCTGCTCCACCACTTCCCGGAGCTGGCCGCGCTGCCCCGTTCCGGGATCGTCCACCGGCTCGACCGCGACACCTCCGGGGTGATGGTCGTTGCCCGCAGCCTCGCCGCCCACCGCTCGTTGGTCGAACAGCTCCAGGAGCGGCGGATGGGCCGGGAATACCTAGCCGTGGTGGCCGGCGTGTTCACCGCCGGCGGTCACGTGGATGCGCCCATCGGGCGTCATCCCCGCGAACGCACGCGCATGGCCGTGCGCGAGGGCGGTCGCGCGGCGGTCACGCACTACCGTATCGCCGAGCGTTTCCCGGCGCACACGCTGCTGCGCTGCCGGCTCGAGAGCGGGCGGACCCATCAGATCCGTGTGCACATGGCCCACATCCGCCATCCCATCGTGGGGGATCCGGTCTACGGGGGTCGCATGCGTCTGCCGCCGGGGGCGGACGAGGCGGTGACCGCGGCGCTGCGCGGATTCCGCCGCCAGGCGCTGCATGCCGAGCGGCTGATGCTCAGTCACCCGGAGACCGGCGACGCCATGGAGTGGACGGTGGCGCCGCCGGAAGACTTCCTGGCCCTGTGCGAGGCCCTGCGGGCGCACCGCGATCGCGGGCCGGACGGCTGACCCGCCCCGCGATCGGTGGGGTATCAGGCGAGCAGCACCGCGACGATGCCGGTGATGAACACCCCGTCGAAGGTGCCGGCGCCGCCGATCGAGGCCACCGGTGCGCCGAGCCGTCCCACGTCGCGCAGGCGCAGGATGTCGGCGCCGATCAGCACCCCCAGGGTCCCGCAGATGTAGGCCAGCGGTGCGCTGGCCTCCGGCTGCAGGGCGACCGCGGTGATGGCGGCGGTGATCGGCGCGATGAACACCGGCATGCCGATGCCCACGCCGCGCACCGGGCGGCTGAAGAGGTAACAGACCAGGGCCTGGATGGCCACGGCGACCAGCACCGGCAGCGGCGCGAGGGCGCTGCGCGAGAGCAGGTAGACCGAGAAGGCGAGGGGCACGAGTCCGCCGCCGACGTTCATCGCCACCAGCACCTTGCCTTCCGGGATCTCTCGGAGCATGCCCTTCATCCACGGCGGGGGCCTGCGCCAGCGCGGGTCGCGCTCGCCCTCGGCGTCCAGGGTGAACAGCGGCAGGTTGACCCCGCTGCCGATCAGCGAGGTGAACAGCAGCAGCATCGCCGAGCCCCCGGAGAGCCCGAGCTTGCCGAACGCGATGGTCAGCGCGCCCACCTGTACCAGCGCGAACAGGAAGGCGAGCAGGAAAGCCCCCACCAGCAGTGTCAGCGGATTCACGCGCCCTCCCGTAAACGGCCCGGCTCCGGTGGATTCCGGCCACACGGCCACCCTTTCTACGGTATCATTGACACCATTCCGGCGGCGCGCTTGGTTCCCTGCGAGAATGCCCCTATCTTCGAGGGGGAAATCCCGCCGGTACCCACTCTGCATGAGGAACAGGACATGCCGATCTATGAATACCTCTGTGACGCCTGTGGTCACGAGCTCGAGGCGCTGCAGTCCATCAACGACGAGCCCCTCACCGAATGTCCCGAGTGCCATCGTCCGCAGCTGCGCAAGCGCATCTCCGCGGCCGCGTTCCGGCTCAAGGGCGGCGGCTGGTACGAGACCGACTTCAAGAAGGACAACCGCCGCAACCTCGCGGGCGACGGTGGGGGCGGCAGCAAGGGTGACTCCGGCTCTGGTGGTGGGTCCGGGGGCGGCTCCGGCGAGGGCAAGAAGACGGCGGCCAGCTGACGCGGCCGCCGCCGGGCGCGGTTGCGCGCCCCCCGGCAAGCTCTTAACATTGCCCGCCTCGTAATAATGCCCGCATCCGCGGGCCTTTTTCGTTTTCCGAGGACTGACAGGCGGTTCGGATTCATGCGCACTCATTACTGCGGCGGGGTTACCGAGGCCCTGCTCGACGAGACGGTCGAGGTCTGTGGCTGGGCACACCGGCGGCGGGATCATGGCGGCATCATCTTCATCGACCTGCGCGATCGTGAGGGTCTGCTCCAGGTGGTGTTCGACCCGGACGAGCGCGAGGCCTTCGAGCTCGCCGACACCGCGCGTAACGAGTACGTGCTGCAGGTGCGCGGGCGGGTCCGCCGCCGCCCGGAGGGCACGGAGAACCCGAACCTCGCCACCGGCCAGGTGGAGCTCTACGCTACCGGGCTCACGGTGCTCAACCGCGCCAAGACACCGCCGTTCCAGCTCGACGACACCGACGTCGGCGAGGACGTGCGCCTGCGCCACCGCTACGTGGATCTGCGCCGGCCGGAGATGCAGGAGCGCCTGCGCACCCGCGCCCGGGTGACCGGGGCGCTGCGCCGCTATCTCGACAGCAACGGCTTCCTCGACATCGAGACGCCGATGCTGACCCGCGCCACCCCGGAAGGCGCGCGGGACTTCCTGGTCCCGAGCCGCATGCATCCCGGCGAGTTCTACGCCCTGCCGCAGTCGCCGCAGCTGTTCAAGCAGCTGCTGATGATGAGCGGCATGGACCGCTACTACCAGATCACGCGCTGCTTCCGCGACGAGGACCTGCGCGCTGACCGTCAGCCCGAGTTCACCCAGCTCGATATCGAGACCTCGTTCATGGACGAGGAGGGGATCATGGGCCACATGGAGGCGATGATCCGCGGGCTGTTCGACGAGGTCCTCGGCGAGTCGCTGCCGGAGCCGTTCCCGCGCATGACCTATGCCGAGGCCGTCGACCGCTTCGGCATCGACCGCCCGGACCTGCGCATCCCGCTGGAGCTCGTGGAGGTCGCCGACCTGCTCACGGACGTGGAGTTCAAGGTCTTCGCCGCACCCGCCGCCGATCCCAAGGGCCGGGTCGCCGCCCTGCGGGTGCCCGGCGGCGCGGCGCTGACCCGCAAGGTGATCGACGAGTACACCGACTTCGTGGGCCGCTACGGCGCCAAGGGTCTCGCCTACATCAAGGTCAACGACCCGGCTGCCGGGCGCGAGGGCCTGCAGTCGCCGATCCTCAAGTTCCTGCCGGATGCCGCGGTCGAGGGCATCCTCGAGCGTACCGGTGCCGCGGCGGGGGACCTGGTCTTCTTCGGCGCGGACCGCGCTCGGGTGGTCAACGACGCCCTCGGTGCGCTGCGCGTACGCGTGGGCCACGACCTGGACATGGTCGAGCCGGGCTGGCGCCCGCTGTGGGTGGTCGACTTCCCGATGTTCGAGTATGACGAGGACGACGGCCGTCTCTACGCGCTCCATCACCCGTTCACCTCGCCCCAGACCACGGAGCCTGCGGAGCTTGACGGCCGGGACCCGGAAACGCTGCTTTCCCGCGCCTACGACATGGTCCTCAACGGCACCGAGATCGGCGGCGGTTCCATCCGTATCCACCGCCCGGATATGCAGTGGCGGGTCTTCGAGCTTCTGGGCATCGGCGAGGACGAGGCCCGCGAGAAGTTCGGCTTCCTGCTCAACGCCCTGGAGTACGGGGCGCCGCCCCACGGCGGCATCGCCTTCGGCCTCGACCGTCTGGTCATGCTCATGACCGGTGCGCACTCCATCCGCGATGTCATGGCGTTCCCCAAGACGCAGACCGCGACCTGTCTGCTCACCGAGGCACCCGCCGAGGTCGACGAGGCGCAGCTGCGCGAGCTCGGCCTGCGCATCCGCCGCACTGCCCGGACCGACACCTGATCGGTCCGGCGCGGTCGCCCCTGTTTAAGCATCGCCGTACCTGCCGATAACGGCCCCGTAAACAGGACGGGGCCCGGCGGACTTCGCCGGGCGTGTGGAGGAGATGCACGACCATGCGGGTCAACCAGCCGGTCACCCAGCGCGAACAGCCTGTACGTCCGGACGAACGGCTGATCAGCACCACCGACGAAGACAGCCGGATCCTCAGCGCCAACGAGGATTTCTGCCGTATCGCCGGTTTCAGTGAAGAAGAGCTTCGCGGTCAGCCGCACAATGTCATCCGCCATCCGGACATGCCGGAGGCGGTGTTCGAGAGCCTGTGGGCCAGCCTCAAGGCCGACCGCCCCTGGATGGGTGTGATCAAGAACCGCTGCCGGAACGGCGATCACTACTGGGTCAGCGCCTACGTCGCCCCGGTCTACGAGGACGGCAGGAAGGTTGGCTATCAGTCCGTGCGGACCATGGCGAGTGAGGCCGAGAAGGCACGTGCCGAGGCGCTCTATGCCCGGATGCGGCGAGGCCGTGCGGTCGTGCCATGGCACGCGCGTGTGGGCACGCGTCCGCTGCTTGCCGGAGCTGTTGGCGTATCGACATGGCTCGGCGTCGCCGCTGGTGCGTCGCTGCCACTGTGGCCGGCCCTGGGGGCGGCACTCATACTGACGCTGCTTGGTGTGGTGACGGTACTCATGCTGACCGGGCGCCTCGCCGCGGTCGCCGTCCGCGCGCGCGGGGTGTTTTCGAATCCCGTTGGCGAGCGGGTCTACGGCGACGGGCACGACGATGCCGCGCGCATCGACCTGGCGTTCGGCATGTACCGTGCCCAGCACGTCGCGATGCATACCCGTTTCCACAACGTGAGTGAGGCCCTGGCGGACAGCGGGAAGGCCACGGAAGGGGCCGCGGAGCGCAGTCGGGGGGCCATCAATACCCAGCGCGGTGAGATCGAGCAGGTCGCCACCGCCATGAACGAGATGTCCACCACCGTCCAGGAGGTCTCGCGCAGTACCGCCGAGGCGGCGTCCACCGCCGAGCAGGCGCTGACCCAGACCGGTGACGGGCGGACCCGGGTGGATGTGGCCGCGCGGGCGATGGAGCGGCTTGCCACGGACCTCGACGAGGCCGGCGAGGCGGTGGAGCGGCTCAAGGGCGATACCGACGGAATCCGCCATGTCCTCGACGTCATCCAGGGCATCTCCGAACAGACCAATCTGCTGGCGCTCAACGCCGCCATCGAGGCGGCGAGGGCGGGCGAGGCCGGGCGCGGTTTCGCCGTGGTCGCCGAGGAGGTGCGTGCCCTGTCCGGCCGGGTCAGTGCGTCCATCGGTGAGATCACCGGCATGATCGAGCGCCTCGAGGGGGGAGCGGGCACGGCGGTTGCGGGTATGGGCCGTAGCCGGGAGGCCGCCCGCGAGGTGACCGAGGGTGCCGAAGGTGCCCGTGGGGCGATGCACGAGATCGAGGAGGCGGTGCGCGGGATCAGCGACACGAACAACCGCATCGCGGCCGCCGTCGAGCAGCAGTCCGCCACGGCCGAGGAGATCAATCGCAGCGTCATCCAGGTGAACGACGGGTTCGCGGAGACGGAGAATGCCGCGGGGGATACCCGCGACACCAGCCGACGGCTGGTGTCGCTGGTGACCGAGCTCGAGGGGCTGCTCCGGCAGTTCGACCTGCTCGGGACCCGGCGGGATGATTGATACGGTTCCGCGGGCTGCCCAAGCCGGGCGGCGGCTGGCATACTCGCGGTCATGCGTGCCGCACCCCGTATCCTCCTGATCGCTTTCGTCACCGTTGGCGTGCTCGTCTTCGGCCGGCCCGGTCCGGCCGGGGGGGACGACCCGGAGTCCCGCGGTCTGGCGGTCTGGCGGGGCATGGAGCAGGCCCGGGTGATCCTGCCCGGCGATGCCGGCGCGTTGACGGTGCGCGTCGCCGACGAGGGCGACGAACGGGCCCAGGGCATGCAGTACGTGCCCGCCCCGGAGATCCGCCGTAATCCCATCTGGTTCAGCTATCCCGCCAGCCGGGTAACGCACTGGCACATGCACAACGTGGCCCTGCCGCTGGACATCGTCTGGATGGATGCGGACGGGCGCATTCTCGAGATCGCCCGTATGGAGCCCGGCCGGGATGGCTACCGTTCGCCCCCGGGCGTGCGTCACGCCCTGGAGCTCGCCGCCGGTACGGCGCGTCGCCTCGGCCTGGAGGTCGGCGACCGGCTGACCCCGCCCGGGCTGGTGCGATGACGCTGGCCGCGTGGCTCGCGCTGGCCGGGGTGTGCGTGCTCGGTGCCGTCTCTCCGGGGCCGAGCCTGGCGGTGGTGGTGCGTCACAGCGTGCGCCGCTCCCGGGCCCACGGGCTCGCGGCGGCCCTGGCCCACGCGCTGGGGGTGGGCGTATACGCGCTGCTGACCACCCTGGGCCTGGCGGCGGTGGTGACCGCGGACCCGCTGGTCTACCACGGTCTCGCCCTCGCCGGTGCGGCCTATCTCGCCTGGCTGGGGATCGGTGCGTTGCGCAGCGGGGGCGCGGCGCTGGAAGGGGCCGCCGGAGCGACGGTGCCCGTCGGCGTGGCCGGCGCCGCCCGTGACGGCTTCCTCATGGCCTTCCTCAATCCCAAGATCGCCGTGTTCTTCCTCGCGCTGTTCAGCCAGTTCGTCCATGCGGACATGGGCGTGGCCGAGGTCGGGGTGTTCTGGGCCACGGCCACGGTGGTGGACGGCGGCTGGTACGCGCTGGTGGCGACGGCGCTGACCCGCGGCCGCGTGCTTGCGTGGCTGCGCGGGCATGCGCTCTGGGTGGACCGGTTGACCGGAGTGGTGCTGCTGGTGCTCGCGGCGGTGACGCTGACACGGGTGCTCTCGTGAGCGCCGCGGCTGACGAGACGGGCCGGTCGCGGGCGGTGGCGCTGCTGGCGCTGTGTGCCACGGCGGTGTTCTGGGCGTCCGCCTTCCCGGCGGCCAAGGCGACCCTGGCCTACTACACGCCGATGGAGACGGTGTTCCTGCGTCTGTCCGTGGCCGGGCTGTGCTTCGCGCTGGTGCTCGTGCCCCGCGGGCGTGCCCGGCCCGCGGACTGGCGGCTCCTGCCGCGCATCGCCGTGCTCGGGCTGATCGGGGTGTTCGGCTACCAGAGCCTGCTGGCCGCGGGGCAGACGACGATAACCGCGAGTGCCGCGGGGCTGGTGATCACGGCGGTGCCGGTGTGCACGGCGCTGCTGGCGGCGCTGGTTGCCGGCGAACGGTTGCGTCCGCCGGCCTGGGCCGGGCTGGCCCTGGGGGCGCTCGGGGTGACGGTCATTACCCTCAACGAGGGGCTCGATCTCGGCAGCGTGCGCGGTGTGGGGCTGATCATCCTCGCCGCCGGGGTCACCGCGGTGTATTTCGTCTACCAGAAGCCGGTGCTGCGCGCGGAGCGGCCCACCGTGTTCCTCGCCTGGGCGGTGTGGATCTCGCTGGTGGCGAGCCTGCCGGTACTGCCGGGGCTGCCCGAGCGGGTGGCGGCGGCGCCGCTGGAGCCGACCCTCGCCGGCGTGTACCTCGGTGTCTTTCCGATGGCGCTCGGCTACGGATGCTATACCTTCGGGCTCTCGCGGCTGCCTGCAAGCATCGCCACGAGCTTCATCTATCTCCAGCCCCCGATATCGGTGCTGATCGCCTGGCTGTGGCTGGGCGAAACACCCACGGGACTGATATTCGCCGGCGGCGCACTGGCGCTCGCCGGCGTGGCCCTGGTCACCCGCTACGGGGTGGGCGGACGGCGTTGAGCCGCCCGCGCCCCGGGCGTGAATCCCCGCGAGGAGGAGCCGTCATGACCCAGCCTGATCACGTCACTGCCCTGGACCTGCCCTTCATGGACCCGGCGTCCATGGACGAGGACATGCGCCGCTACCTGGCCGTCTGCCAGGAGAAGCTGGGCATGGTGCCCAACGTGCTGCGTGCCTACAGCTTCGATCAGAACAAGCTGCGCAACTTCGTGTCCTTCTACAACGAGCTCATGCTCGGCGACTCCGGTCTCAGCCGCCTGGAGCGGGAGATGATCGCGGTGGTCGTCTCCTCGGTGAACCGCTGCTATTACTGCCTCGTCGCCCACGGCCAGGCGGTGCGGGCGCTTTCCGGGGATCCGACGCTCGGGGAGATGCTGGTGATGAACTACCGCGTCGCCGAGCTCGAGGCGCGCTCCGTCGCCATGCTCGATTTCGCCGTGGCGCTCACCGAGGATCCGGAATCCGTGGGCGAGGCGGACCGGGACGTGCTCCGTGACAGCGGGTTCAGCGACCGCGAGGTCTGGGACATCGCGGCGGTGGCGGCCTTCTTCAACATGACCAACCGTCTGGCTGCCGGGGTGGACATGATGCCCAACCCGGAATACCACGCGATGGACCGCTAGCGTACGTCGTCGTCCCGTCGGGCGGCCATGGCCAGCGATACGGAATCGGAGAAGCGCAGGGCGTGGGGCTTGTCCACCTCCACCTCCGCGCGCCGGACCTCCGGCGGGGCCATGGCGATGTCGAGGATGTCGCTGACCAGCTTCTCGAGCAGCAGGAAACGGTTGTCCTCGATGTGGGCGATGATGCGCTTGGTGATGCCCTTGTAGTCGAGGGCGTGCTCCACGTCGTCGCTGCGTGCCGCGGGCAGGGCGTCATAGTCGATGGTCACGTTGACCACCACGTCCTGGCGCTTCTCCTGCTCCTCGGTGTTGAAGCCGATGAACGTGCGCAGGCGCAGGTCCTTGATGCGAATGCGCGAGAGCTCGTGGCGCATCGCCGTGTCACCCCGATTTGATGAGCTGCAGGAATTCGTTGCGGGTCGACTGCGAGTGCCGGAAGGTGCCGAGCATCACCGACGTGCTCATCTCCGAGTTCTGCTTGGAGACGCCGCGCATCATCATGCACATGTGCCGGGCCTCGATCTGCACGCCGACGCCGCGGGCCCCGGTGACGTTCTGCACGGCCTCGGCGATCTCGCGGGTGAGCTGTTCCTGGATCTGCAGCCGGCGGGCATACATGTCGACGATGCGGGCCACCTTGGAGAGCCCGAGCACGCGGCCGTCGGGGATGTAGGCGACCTGGGCGCGGCCGAAGAACGGCAGCAGGTGGTGCTCGCACAGCGAGTACAGCTCGATGTCGCGTACGATGATCATCTCGTCGAGATCGGACTCGAACAGTGCGTCGTTGACCAGCGTGCCCAGGTCCTGCTGGTACCCCTCGGTCAGGAACTCGAACGCCTTGGCGGCGCGCTCCGGGGTCTTCGCCAGGCCCTCCCGGCCGACGTCCTCGCCGATGCCGGTGATGATCTGCTCGAAGTGGCTCGCAAGGGGGTGGGTCATCGTTCGTATGCCGTCCTGGTTGTGTAAAACTTTTGTAGCATAATTAGCGTGAGATTGTACAATCCGGCCGCCGGCTCAGCGCAGGGATGAGGGGTCCGCGCGCGGGCCCCGTGGCACCGCGTCCGCCGCGCCCAGGTCCTCGATGTGGCCGCGGAAGACGCGCAGCCACGCGGCGGCCTCCCGGACGAGATCGTCGGGGAGGGTTTCCGGTGAGTCGTCGCGGGTGACCCCGATGAGGCTGTAGCCGGACCAGCAGCGGGTCCAGCCGTCACGCTCGGGGCGGTACAGGCCCTCGCGCACGCGCAGCTCCGGGGTCGCACCGACGAGGGTCAGCGCCATCCCCACGCTCGGGGGCGTGGGAACCAGGGGAGCCGGAGCGGCCGGTGGGAGCACCCGGAGGCGCAGCCCGCGCAGCCGCAGTCGTGCGCTGGTGAACTCCAGACGGTGGAGCAGCGTGGCACGGGCGTCTGCCAGCCGTGCCGCGAGCCAGGCCTCATCGGCCCCCTCCGGCGGCGTGACCGCCTCGGCCCAGTGGTGGTAACTGTCTATCGCCATGCCGCGAATATCCTCAAACCGGAAAAATACCCAGCCTGGGGGTGGCTTTCAACGTTGGTCCGACCGTCGTGCCGCCGGCCTGGGCCGCGCCCGGCATGGTATCCTGAACCATCACTGATCGGCATGGGGACGCGTTCATGGCAGCGCAGACGCAGGCAGGCGCGGTGCGTGCCGCCGATGCGGCAACACCCGAACAGGCGGCGGAGCTCCTCCGCACGCGGCGCACCATCAACCGCTTCCGCCAGGACCCGCCGCCCCGCGACGCGGTGATCCGGGCGCTGGACCTTGCGCGCTGGGCCCCCAACCACCACCTCACCGAGCCCTGGCACTTCTATCTGATCGGCGAGGAGACCCGGCGCGCCATCATCGATCTGAACACCGACATGCTCACGGCCACCAAGGGTGCCGAGGCCGCCGAGGGCAAGCGTCGTAACTGGGAGGCCAAGCCCGGCTGGCTCGCGGTCAGCTGCGATCACTCCAGCAATGAGCTCCAGGCGTGGGAGGACTATGCGGCGTGCGCCTGCGCGATCCACAACATCGCGCTGTCGCTGTGGAGCGAGGGCATCGGCATGAAGTGGTCCACCGGCCCGGTGATCCGGGAGTCCCGCTTCTACGACCTGCTGTGGATCGACCCGGATATCGAGACGGTGATCGCCCTGATCTGGTACGGCTACCCGGACGAAGCTCCGGTGACCCACCGGGAATCCCTCGAATGCAGTCTCGTCGAGCTGCCCTGAGGCGGAGGTCGCGTTGCGCTGGAGCTGGCTGCCCTGGCGATTTCTCATCCGGCGGGCCGCCCGGGCCCACGGCTTCCTCGACCCCCTGGCGCTGATCGCGCGGCTGCAGCGCTTCGCCCAGCCCTCGGAGGTCTCCGAGCCCATCGAGCTTCTGCGCGCGGGCGTGGTCTTCCACGCCCGCGGGCTGATCAACACCCGGGTGATCCAGCACAACCTGGACTGGGTGTGGCCCTACTGGATAGAGCGCCAGTTCGATCCGGCCAGTGACGCCTTCATCCCGCGGGCGTTCTCCGTCACCCACGTCAATCTCACCCACCGCAACTGGACCGCCGTGGGCCGGCCGGATCATGCCGGGCTGCCCATTGTGGACCCGCGTGGGCTGGTGACGCCCTTCTATGACGGTCCCTCGCTGGACGCCTGGGTGCTGGGCGATGACGGCGAGCGTCTCTACCCCTCGCGTGAGACGCACGCCTCTCAGTACGTCGAGCTCAATGACGACGGCGCCGTTGTCACCGAGGTGGTGCGCAACGGCCTGCGCCTGCTGACGAGGGCGGTGGTGCGCCGGGAGTCCGGCCGGGCGGTGCTGAATCTCCACTACGAGGCGCGGGCGCAGTCGGGGGGTGACCTCGCCCTCGCGCTGCGGCCGTACAACCCCGAAGGGGTCAGCTTCGTCCACCACGCCGTACTCGGTGACGACGCCCGCGGCTGGCGTGTCGACGGGGACTGGGACGTCCGCTTCGATGCCGCGGCCGACCGGCACTACGTCTCCGACTACCGCCACGGTGACGTCGCCATCCACCTTGACGATCCGGATGCCGCATCGGTCGCCGACTGCGATACCGGGCTGGCCACAGCCGCCGCGCTGTTCCGAATCGAGCCCGGTGGTATGCGGCGGCTCAGCGTGCGCGTACCACTGAAAGAGGCCGACACGACAGCGGCGGAAGGCGACTGGCACGAAGCCCTGGCGGGGACCGCCCGGTTCGATGTGCCCGACGCCGGGGTGCGCTTCCTCTACGACAATGCCCTGCGCACCGTCATGCTCCACACCGTGGAGGACTGCTACCCGGGCCCCTACACGTACAAGCGTTTCTGGTTCCGGGATGCCGCCTTCATCGTGCATGCCCTGCTGCACGCCGGCCTGACCGGCCGTGCCCGGCGCATGCTCGATCACTTCCCCGAACGCCAGCACCGCACCACCGGCTACTTCCACTCCCAGGACGGCGAGTGGGACGCCAACGGCGAGGCCATGTGGATCCTAGCGCGCTACCACGAGGCCACCGGCGAGACCCTGCCGGAGTCGTGGCTGCACGCGCTGCGCCGGGGCGGGCGCTGGATCGCGCGCAAGCGCACGGATCCGGACGGCGGGACGGCCCATGCCGGACTGCTGCCCGCCGGCTTCAGCGCCGAGCACTTCGGCCCCAATGACTATTACTACTGGGACGACTACTGGGCGGTGGCCGGCCTGGAGGCCGCCGCCGGGGTGCTCGAGGGCCATGGCGACGGGGACCGCGCCCGGGCGTTCCGGGACGAGGCCGTCGAGCTGCGCGGTACGCTGGAGCGCTGTCACGAGCGCGATGCCGGCCGTCTGGGACGCCCCCTGATCCCGGCGTCGCCCTACCGGCGCATGGACGCCGGAGCGGTTGGCGCGCTCGTCGCCGGCTATCCGCTGCGGCTGTTGCCGGCGGACGACGCCCGGCTGCTGGGCACCGCGGACTGGCTCATGGACAACGCCCGTGTGCACGGCGGTTTCTTCCAGGACATGATCCACTCCGGTATCAATGCCTACCTGACCCTGCACCTGGCGCAGGTGCTCATGCGTGCCGGCGATCCGCGCTGCCATGAGCTCATGCGCGCGGTCGCCGGACTGGCGACGCCCACGGGCCAGTGGCCGGAGGCCATTCACCCCCGCACCCTGGGCGGCTGCATGGGCGACGGCCAGCACGTCTGGGCCGCGGCGGAGTGGCTGGTCTACCTGCGCGACGCGTTCGTGCGCGAGGAGGGCGAGCGCCTGGTGCTCGCTTCGGGGGTGCCGCCCCAGTGGTTCGCGGCCGGCGAGCCCATGTCCTTCGGCCCGACGCCCACACGCTTCGGTCCGGTAACGGTGGACATCCGGCCCGCGACGGGTCATAACGGGGCCGTAGAGGTGTGCTGGCAGGCCGAGTGGCGCCGCCGGCCCGAGGGGGTGGATATCGCGCCGGCCGGGGTTGCGTCCGTTCGCGCCCGGGCGGAGGACGGCGCGGCGACCCTGCAATGGAGGGCCCCGGCATGAACATCCTCATGATGACCAATACCTACCTCCCCCACGTGGGCGGCGTCGCGCGCTCGGTGGACTCGTTCGCGCAGATGTACCGCGCCCGTGGTCACCGGGTGATGGTGGTGGCACCGGAGTTCGATGACGCGCCCCGGGACGAGACCGACGTCGTGCGCATCCCGGCGCTGCAGAACTTCAACGGCAGTGACTTTTCCGTGGTGCTGCCGGTGCCGCGTTTCCTGGAGCGGGCGGTGATGCGTTTCGAGCCGGACATCGTCCATTCGCACCACCCGTTCCTCATCGGTTCCACCGCGCTGCGGCTGGCCTCGCTGTTCGACCTGCCGCTGGTGTTTACCCACCACACCATGTACGAGCGCTACACCCACTACGTGCCCGGCGACTCCGCGGTGCTGCGGCGTTTCGTGGTGCAGCTCTCGACCAGCTACGCCAACCTCTGCGACCGGGTATTCGCCCCCAGCGAGAGCATCGCCGGTATCCTGGCCGCCCGGGGCGTGCACACGCCCATCGACGTCGTGCCCACGGGCGTGGATCTCGCCGCCTTCCGCGGGGGTGACGGCGCGTCCTTCCGGCGGCGTCTCGGCATCGACGCCGATGCCTTCGTGATCGGCCACGTGGGCCGGCTGGCCCACGAGAAGAACCTCGGTTTCCTCGCCCGGGCGGTGGCGCGGGTGCTCGCGGATGCACCGCACGCGCACTGCGTGATCGTCGGTGCCGGGGCCGCGGAGGATGATATCCGCTCGGCCTGCGAGCGTGCCGGCGTGGCCGCGCGGCTGCACATGACCGGCAAACTGGTGCAGCCCGAGCTTGCCGACGCCTATGCGGCCATGGACCTGTTCGCCTTCGCCTCGCTCACCGAGACCCAGGGCGTGGTCCTCGCCGAGGCCATGGCGGCGGGGCTGCCAGTGGTGGCCATCGACGCGCCGGGGTCGAGGGAGGTGGTGCGCGACGGCGAGAACGGACGGCTGCTGCGGGACCCGGACGAGACGGCGTTCGCCGCTGCGATCGAGGACGCCATGGCCCGCCGGGAGGCGGGCTGGGACGACTGGCAGGCCGCGGTCGCGGAGACCGCCCGGGCCTACTCCCTGCAGGCCTGCGCGGACCGGGCGCTGGCGCTGTACCGCGATCTCGACGGCACCGAGGGGCAGGCCGACGAGGACCATGACCTCTGGCACATGAGCCTGCGCCGTATCCGTGCCGAGTGGGACCTGCTCAAGGGCGTGGCCCAGGCGGCCGGGACGTCGCTCGGCGACGAGTTCCGTAACCGCCGGGACCAGCGCGATACCGGCTGACGCCGCTCAGGCGGCCCCGCCGGCGGCGTGCCAGACGGTGATCGCCGCCGCCAGGTCCTCCAGCGAGGCGCCGACGGACTTGAACAGGGTGATCCCGGCATCGTCGCGCCGCCCGGGGTGCTCGCCCCGGGCGAGGGCGGCGAGATCGGCCTGGATGTCGCTGTCGTAGTCGAAGGCACCGGCCTCCGCCGCCTGGCGCAGGTCGCCGGCCTCGCCGCGGGCGCCGGCCTCGGTGTCGACGAACACCGCCGCGCGGCGCACGGCCTCGTCGTCGCTCTCGCGCATGTCCGCCCGGAAGGCGCCGACCAGGTCGAGATGGGTGCCCGGGCGCAGCCACTCGCCGTGGACCAGCGGCTCGGTGGACAGCGTCGCGCAGCTGACGATATCCGCCTCGCCCACCGCGGACTCGAGGTCCGTGACCGCCTCGCAGTCGATGCCCCGTTCCCGGCAGTGCGCCGCAACCGCCCGCGCCTTGTCGGGGTTGCGCCCCCAGATGCCCACGGAACGGATCGGCCGCACCGCCGCGTGCGCCTCGACCAGCATGGGCGACAGTGCCCCGGTACCGGCGACCACGAGGCGGCCGGCGTCGGCCCGGGCGAGGTAGCGCGCGGCGAGCGCGGAGGCGGCGGCGGTCCGCCGGCGGGTGAGCTCGCTGCCCTCGATGCAGGCCAGCGGCTGGCCGGTCTCGCCGCTGCAGAGGAAATAGACCCCGGAGATCGCCGGCAGGCCCCGTGCCGAGTTCTGGGGGAAGACGTGGGCCATCTTCACCCCGATGTAGCCGTCGTGCTCCCAGGCGGGCATCAGCAGCATGGTGGCCTCGCCGTCCGGGCGCGGGATCGCGTGATGGTGGCGTGGCGGGGCCTCGCAGCCCTCGCGGAACAGGGTCTCGATGCCGTCGATGAGCGCCGGCCAGGCAAGGGCCCCGGCGACGGCGTCAGCGCCGATGATCTGCATGGGTCGCGATCTCCTTCGTACCGGGTCGGGTGGCTGGCCTCACTCCCGCCAGATCAGGCTGGCCATGCGGCCGGTACGCCCGTCCCGGCGATAGGAGAAGAACCGCTCGGCGTCAGCATACGTGCACAGGCCGCCGCCGTGAATCGAGCCGACGCCGGCGCTCGAGAGCCGCCGGCGGGCCAGGGCGTAAAGGTCGGCGAGCCAGTGGCCCTCGCGTACCGCGCGGAAGCAGTCCCGGGCCCCGGGGTCGGCGAGCAGGCAGGCCTCGCGGACGTCGTCGCCGATCTCGTAGGCGTCCGGGCCGATCGCCGGCCCGAGCCAGGCGACGAGCTCGCCGGGCGGGCCGGTCATCGCGGTGACCGTGTTCTCCAGAATGCCACCGGCGAGTCCCCGCCAGCCGGCATGGGCGGCGGCGACCTGGGTGCCGGCGCGGTCGCAGAGCAGCACCGGCAGGCAGTCGGCGGTGAGCACCGCGCAGACGACACCCGGCTGGTCGGTGACGCTGGCGTCCGCCCGGGTGGCGTCGCGGTCCACCGTGCCGGCGGAGACCACCCGTACGCCGTGGACCTGGACCAGCCAGCGCGGCTCTTCCGGCAGGTGCAGGGCCTGGGCGAGGCGGGAGCGGTTGCCGGTGACGCTGAGGGCGTCGTCGCCGGTGCGGGCGCCGAGGTTCAGGCTGTCGAAGGGCGCACGGCTGCTGCCGCCGATGCGGGTGGTGGCGGCGGCGTGCACGCGGCGGGGCGCCGGCCAGTCGGGCGTGATCCACGAGGGTGCGTTCATATCGGGCAGTCTACACCGTGGGTGGCGGGAGAAAGTGGTGGCCCGACAGGGGGCCGCCGCCCGGCGGCAGGGCACCGCCGGGCGGGGCACGGAGGCCGCGGACGCGCCGGGCCCGGTACCGTGGGGACCTCCCGGGCGGTTACTCGGGGAGGTCGTCTAGCGGTGACGGATCGAGCCCCTCGGGGGCCTCGAAATGGGCGTCCACGAGACTGTCCTCCACTTCGGCGAGGGTCGCCGGGTTCCATCGCGGGTTCTGGTCCTTGTCCACCAGCAGGGCGCGGACGCCCTCGGGGAAGTCGTGGCGACGGGTGCACTGCACGGACATGGCCAGCTCGCGCCGGAACACCTGTTTGAGCGAGAGGTGGCGACCGCGGCGGAACTGCTCGAAGATCACCCGTGCGGAGGTCGGGGAGCCAAGCTCCAGGTTGCGGGTGGCGGTGGCCAGCCATTTGTCCTCCGGGCTGCTCTCGCGCATGGCCTCGAGGATGCCGGCGACGCTGTGCCGGTCGGTGACGTGGTCGATGAAATCGATGTGCTCGAGCACGTTCGAGTCCGGGCGCTCGCCGCGGCAGCCGTCGGCGAAGCGGCGCAGCAGCAGCGAGAGGTGGCCGCGGTTGAGCTCGGGGTCGTCGTCCCAGGCCACGTCGGCGAGCGCGGCGAAGATGGCGTCGCGGTGCTCGGCGGTGATGAAGTAGTCCGCGAGGCTGGTGTAGAGCGCGTCCGCGGCGTTCATCCGCGCGCCGGTGAGGCCGAGGAACAGGCCGACACGGCCGGGCATGCGGTTGAGGAACCAGGTGCCGGCGACGTCCGGGTACAGCCCGATGGTGATCTCCGGCATGGCGATGCGCGAGGCCTCGGTGACCACCCGGTGGCTGCCACCCACCATCATGCCGAGGCCGCCGCCCATGACGATGCCGTGGCCCCAGACCAGCAGGGGTTTGGGGTAGGTGTGGATGCGGTAGTCGAGGCGGTACTCCTGCTCGAAGAACTGCTCGCAGAAGGTGCTGCGCCCGCCCTCCGCCTCCTGGATGGCGTGGTAGGTGGCGACCACGTCGCCGCCGGCGCAGAAGGCCTTTTCGCCGGCGCCGTGGAGGACCACGCAGGCGATGCCCGGGTCATCGGCCCAGCGCTCGAGCTGCGGGCGCAGGGCGGCGATCATGGCGGGATTGAGGGCGTTGAGCGCCTTCTCGGCGTTCAGGCGCGCGAAGCCCACGCGGCGGCCGTTGGCGGCGCTGACCTCCTCGAAGATGACGGGCTGGTCGGACATTCGGTGCTCCTTGGTGCGATCGGATGGACGGCCGTACCCGGCCGCCGGTGACGGGCATTGTGGCCGCCGGCCGGCCGGATGCCAATCCACGCGACGGCAGCCGGAAGGAGGGAGGGCGGTGCCGGACGCGCCGCGGGGCGCGTCCCGGTACCGTCGCCGGCGACGCCCGAAGCGGGTGGCCGTGCGGCTCAGCGGTTGCGCCACTGCGGCGGGCGTTTCTCCAGGAACGCGGCGACGCCCTCGCGCTGGTCGGCGGTATCGAACAGGCGCACGAAGCGTTCGCGCTCGTCCGGGAGGTTGTCCGCCATGGGCCGCCGCTGGGCGCCGTCGATCAGGGCCTTGCAGTGGGCGACCGCGGTGGGACTCTGGTTGCCGACCTGTCCGGCGAGCGTGAGGGCGCGCTCCAGGGCCTCGCCACGACCCACGGATTCCTCCACCAGGCCGATGCGCAGCGCCGTGGCGGTGTCGAGCTGCTCGCCGCAGAGGATGATGCGCTTGGCCCAGCCCTCGCCGACCAGCCGTGGCAGACGCTGGGTGCCCCCGGCGCAGGGCAGCAGGCCGACCTTGGCCTCGGGCAGGGCCAGTTTCGCCTGCTCCTCGGCGATGCGGATATCGCAGGCCAGCGCCACCTCCAGGCCGCCGCCCATGGCAAAGCCGTTGACGGCGGCGATGGCGACGCCGCGGAAGGCCGCGAGGGCCTCGAAGGCCTCGCCGAAGCGCCGGGCCATGTCGGCGGCCACGGCGGCGTCGCCGTCGGCGAAGAGCTTGAGATCGGCCCCGGCGGAGAAGAATTTCTCGCCCTCGCCGGTGAGCACCAGCGCGTAGACGTCGCGGTCCGCGTTGAGCTCGGCGATCAGGCGGGCGAAGTCGATCAGGCCCTCTCGGGTCCAGGTGTTGGCCGGCGGGTTGGACATCGTCACCACCGCGGTGTGACCGCGCCGCTCGACGGTGAGATTGGTGTGGTCGCTCATCGGATTGCCTCCGCGGCGTGGTCGGCGAGCATGCGGCGGCCGATGATGAGCCGCATGACCTCGTTGGTGCCCTCCAGGATCTGGTGCACGCGGGTATCGCGCACGTGCCGCTCCAGCGGGTACTCGCGGATGTAGCCGTAGCCGCCGTGGATCTGCAGCGCCTCGTTGCACACCCGGAAGCCCACGTCGGTGGCGAAGCGTTTGGCCATCGCGCAGTAGGTGGTCAGCTCCGGGTCGCCGTGGTCGAGCCGCCACGCGGCCAGGCGGACCATCTGCCGGGCGGCGACCAGCTCCGTGGCCATGTCCGCGAGCTTGAACTGCAGGGCCTGGAAGTCCGCCAGCGGCCGGCCGAACTGCCGGCGCTCGTGCATGTACCGGCTCGCCGCCTCCAGCGCGGCCTGGGCGGTGCCCACCGAGCAGGTGGCGATGTTGATGCGGCCGCCGTCCAGGGCCTTCATGGCGAGGCGGAAGCCGTGGCCCTCCTCGGCGAGGAGGTTGTCCGCGGGCACGCGCACGTCGTCGAAGGTGATGGCGCGGGTGGGCTGGCTGTTCCAGCCCATTTTCTCTTCCTTGCGTCCGTAGGAGATGCCTTTCAGGTCCGCGGGCACCGCGAACGCCGAGATCCCGCCGGGACCCTCGCCGCCGGTGCGGGCGAAGACCACGAGCACGTCGGTGTCGCCGGCGCCGGAGCTGAAAACCTTGCCGCCGTTGAGCACGTAGTGGTCGCCGTCGCGGCGGGCGCTGGTGCGCAGGCTGGCGGCGTCGGAGCCGGCACCGGGCTCGGTGAGACAGTACGAGCCCAGGCGTTGCCCGGAGGTGAGGGCCTCGCCCCACTCGGCGACCACGGACGTGCTGCCCCAGGTGGTGATCATCCAGGTGACCATGTTGTGGATGGTCAGGAACGCCGCCGTGGAGGTGCAGCCGCCGGCGAGCTCCTCGAAGATGATCGCCGCGTCCAGCCGCGGCAGCCCGAGACCGCCGGCGGCCTCGTCGGCGTAGATGCCGCAGAAGCCGAGCTCGCCGGCATGGGCGAGCACGTCCTTGGGGAAGTGGCACTCCGCGTCCCAGCGCGCGGCGTTGGGGGCGAGCTCGTTGGCGGCGAACTCCCGCGCGGCCTCCTGGAAGGCGGTCTGCTCGTCGTTCAGGGAGAAGTCCATGGGCGTGTCTCCCTTCAGCCCAGGTTGATGGTCATGTTCGGGCCGTGGCCGTCGGGGATGTCCGACTCGAACCACCGCTCGATGACCGTCTTGGTCTCGGTGTAGAAGCGCACCGCGTCCTTGCCGTAGGCGTGGAGGTCGCCGTAGAACGAGCCCTTGCCGCCGGTGAACGAGAAGAACGGCAGCGGCACGGGAATCGGGATGTTCACGCCGATCTGCCCGACCTCGCACTCCCGGCGGTACTTGCGCACCGCGGCCCCGGAGTCGGAGAAGATCGAGGTGCCGTTGCCGTAGGGGTTGGCGTTCACGAACTCGATTGCCTCGTCGAGGGTATCGACGTGGACGACGTTGAGCACCGGCCCGAAGATCTCCTCGCGGTAGCAGCTCATCGCGGCGGTGACGTTGTCGATCAGTGTCGGCCCGACCCAGTAGCCGTCCGGGTAGCCGTCGACCTGGTAGCCGCGGCCGTCGAGCAGCAGCGAGGCGCCCTCGGACTCCGCCGTGCCGATGATGCGCTCCACGCGCTCCTTGGCGGCGCGGCTGATCAGCGGACCGTAGGCGGCCCCGGCGTCGCCAGTCACGCCCGGGCGGGTCTTCTCGAAGCCGGTTTTGAGGTCGTCGACCCAGTCGCGGGTCTCCTCGCCGACGAGCACCACCACGGAGATCGCCATGCAACGCTGGCCGGCGGCGCCGCAGGCCGCACCCACGAGGGCGTTGACCGTCTGCTCGCGGTTGGCGTCCGGCATCACCACGGAATGGTTCTTGGCGCCGACCATGCACTGCACACGCTTCAAGTGGTCGGTCGCCGTGCGGTAGATGTGCTGGCCCACGTGGGCGGAGCCGACGAATGACACCGCCTTGATGTCCGGGTGGGTGAGCAGGGTGTCCACCTGCTCCTTGCGCCCGTGCACGATCTGCAGCAGGCCCTCGGGGAAGCCCGCCTCCTGCCACAGCTCGGCGAGGCGCATGGGCGTCAGCGGATCCTGCTCCGAGGGCTTGAGCACGAAGCTGTTGCCGCAGGCGACCGCCAGCGGATACATCCACAACGGGATCATGGCCGGGAAGTTGAACGGCGTGATGCCGGCGCACACGCCGAGGGGCTCGGTCCAGCTGGTGGTGTCCACGCCGCCGGCGACCTGGGCCATGGCCTCGCCCATCAGGTGCGTGGGCACGCCCATGGCGTGCTCGACCACCTCGATGCCCCGCCAGACGTCGCCCTTGGCGTCCGCGAAGGTCTTGCCGGTCTCCTCGGCGAGGATGCCGGCGAGCTCGTCGTGGTGCTCCTTGAGCAGCGCCTGGTAGCGCATCACGTAGCGGGCCCGCTCGGATACGGAGACGTCGGCCCATGCCTTCTGGGCCTCTTTGGCCGAGGCGATGGCCCGGGCCATTTCGTCATCGGTGGTCACGGGGGCGCGGGCGATCACCTCGTCCGTGGCCGGGTTGGTGACGTCGATCCACTCGCTCGCCTCGCTGTCGACGAAGCGGCCTTCCAGGAAAAGGGGGACGGTTCGAGTCATGGGGACACCTGTATGGTTATGCCGGGCGCCGCGCGGTGGCGGTGCCGCCTCTCCTCCGGTCGCGTGAGCCGCGGCGTGTCGGCCCGGCCCATGGTCCCGCGGCCGGGACTCTCGACTGCCCGAACCATTCTAGTTACGTTTACGTTAACGTCAATTTAGTGGGCCTCGTTGCGCGTTAATCCTGGCGGGCTTCGAGGATTGACATATTAAAGGCAAGCGCCCGCGGGCGCGTGGGGAGCAAAACGATGCGGCTGGACGGAAAGGTGTTCCTGGTTACCGGGGCGGGTTCGGGTCTCGGTGGGGCGACGGCGCGGGAGCTTGTGGGGTGTGGTGCCCGGGTGGTGCTCGCCGACCTCAACGGTGAGGCCCTGGCGGCCCTGGCGCAGGAGCTCGGCGATGCCGCCGTGGCCTGCGAGGCGGACGTTACCGACGAGGCGGCGGTCACCGCGGCGGTGGCAAAGGCCCGCGAGGCCTTCGGCGCTTTGCACGGGCTGGTGAACTGCGCCGGCGTGGTCCACGGCGAGCGGGTGCTGAACCGCGACGGCGACCCTCACGGGCTGGAGAGCTTCGCCCGGGTGGTGCAGATCAACCTGGTGGGCAGCTTCAACTGCCTGCGTGTTGCCGCGGCGGCCATGGCGGACAATGAACCGGACGCCGAGGGCGAGCGTGGTGTGGTCATCAACACTGCCTCGGTAGCGGCCTTCGACGGCCAGGTGGGGCAGGCGGCCTATGCCGCCTCCAAGGCCGGCGTGGCGGGGCTGACTCTGCCCCTGGCGCGGGATCTCGCCGACCGCGGGATCCGGGTGATGGCCATTGCGCCGGGGATATTCGAGACGCCCATGATGGCAGGTCTGCCCGAGAAGGTGCGCGAGAGCCTCGGCGAGCAGACGCCGTTCCCGCCGCGTCTCGGGCGGCCGGCGGAATATGCCGCGCTGGTGCGCCACATCTGCGAGAACGTGATGCTCAACGGTGAGGTGATCCGGCTCGACGGCGCCATCCGGATGGCGCCGCGGTAGGCGGTGCGTGGCGGGGCGCGGAGCGGTGGCGCCCCGGTGTGGCGCCGGCCGTTCCCCGGGGCGTTTTTCGGGGTTGAATTAACGTTTACGTAAACGTAACCTCCAATCATCGGCAGAGGGCGGACCCTTCGAGACCATAACCCGTCCCGCCGACAGGAGGAGGAGAGGTCCGGCCGCGGTCCGGCCAGGGGCCCGTCCCGCGTTGCGGGCCGGCGGGCCGCCGACGGGGCGCACCGTTCCAGCGCGCCGGCCCCGGCCCCGCGGGGTGGGTTCGCGGGCATGCCTCTCCCGGAGACATGACAGGCGGCCGAGGCCGCCACAGACAGGGGAGTTCGGCATGGCTGAATCCGGGATCGGCGATGTCATCCTGAACGTCGACGACATCACGCTGTCGTTCGGCGGTGTGAAGGCGCTGCGTAACGTCGGCCTCGACGTGCGCGAGAACGAGATGTTCTCGATCATCGGTCCGAACGGCGCCGGCAAGACCTCGCTGCTGAACTGCATCTCCGGGCGCTACCACCCGCAGCAGGGCAGGGTCCGGTTCGACGGCACCGACGTCACCCGCCTGCGGCCGAACCGCCGCTGCGAGATGGGTATCGGCCGGACCTTCCAGAACCTGGCGCTCTACGACCACATGAGCGTGCTCGACAACATCATGGTCGGGCGCCACCACCACCTCCGGAACAACTTCTTCACCGGCTCGCTGTACTGGCTCACCGGCGCCCGCCGCGAGGAGCTCGACCACCGCGCCCAGGTCGAGGACATCATCGACTTCCTCGAGATCGCGCATATCCGCAAGTCCGTGGCGGGCACGCTCTCCTACGGGCTGCGCAAGCGTGTCGAGCTCGCCCGTGCCGTGGCGCTGCGCCCGCGGCTGATCCTCCTCGACGAGCCCATGGCGGGAATGAACCACGAGGAGAAGGAGGATATGGCCCGCTACATCGTGGACCTCAACGAGGAGTGGGGGATCACGGTGATCATGATCGAGCACGACATGGGCGTGGTCATGGACCTCTCCCACCGTGTCGTGGTGCTCGACTTCGGCGAGGTCATAGCCGACGGCGCCCCGGAGACGATCATGGCGAACCCGCGGGTGCGCGAGGCGTACCTGGGCGAGGACAGCGACGCGGAGGTGGCCTGATGGCTGAGCGTGCGATGGAGCTGCCGGACATCCGGCATCACGACACCTTCCCCAAGCTGGTCGCCTACAACGCGGCGCACTGGGGCGACGAGGTGGCGATGCGCGAGAAGGAGTTCGGCATCTGGAACGAATACACCTGGCGGGACTACGACACCGCCGTGCGGCGCTTTGCCCTGGGTATGCACGCCCTGGGCGTGGAGCGTGGCGAGACCGTGTGCATCATCGGCGGCAACCGCCCGGAGTGGGTGCACTGCGAGGTCGGCGCCCACGCCATCGGCGCGATGAGTCTCGGCATGTACCAGGACAGCCTCAACGACGAGGTGGCCTACCTCATCAACTACGCCGAGGCGCCGCTGGTGATGTGCGAGGACGAGGAGCAGGTGGACAAGGCGCTGGAGATCACCGAGCAATGCCCCTGCGTGCGCCATATCGTCTACCACGATCCCCGCGGCATGCGTAAGTACGACGACCCGCGGCTGATCAGCCAGGACGAGCTCTTCGAACGCGCCGAGGCGCTGGAGCGTGAGCGGCCTGGCCTGTACAAGGAGATGCTCGCCGCCGGCCGGGGCGAGGACGTGGCCATGCTGATCACCACATCGGGCACGACCTCCAAGCCCAAGCTCTCGATGATGCAGGCGGGGCCCTTCCTGGATCACTGCCTGGCCTATCTCCGCGCCGACCCGAAATTTCCCGACGACAACTACGTCTCGGTGCTGCCGTTGCCGTGGATCATGGAGCAGGTCTACGCCGTGGCGCAGTCGCTGCTCAGCCGGATCACGGTGAACTTCGTCGAGGCCACCGAGACCATGATGGCCGACCTGCGCGAGATCGGCCCGAACTTCGTGCTCCTCGCGCCCCGGGTCTGGGAGACCATCGCCGCCGACGTGAAGGCGCGGATGATGGAGGCCTCGCCGTTCAAACGCCGGATGTACGACGCCGGCATGCGACTCGGCATGGAGGCGGTGGAGCGCGGCGAGCACTCGCGGCTCGCCCACTGGATCCTCTTCCGTGCGCTCAAGGACCGTCTCGGCTTCACCTACCTGCGCTCGGCGGCCACCGGCGGTGCGGCGCTGGGTCCGGACACGTTCAAGTCCTTCCTGGCCATGGGCGTGCCGCTGCGCCAGCTCTACGGCCAGACCGAGCTCGCCGGTGCCTACACCATCCACCGCGGCGACGACATCGATTACGACACGGTGGGCGTGCCCTTCGACAACGCCGACGTGCGTATCGACAACGCCGACGAGAACGGGGTCGGGGAGATCGTGGCCCGCAACAGCGGCATGTTCCTCGGCTACTACAAGAACGAGAAGGCCACCGCCGAGGACATCGAGGACGGCTGGATGTACACCGGCGACGCCGGCTACTTCAAGAAGAGCAACGGCCACCTGGTGGTAATCGACCGGGTCAAGGACCTGGCCACCACCTCCCGGGGCGATCGCTACTCGCCGATGTTCATTGAGAACAAGCTCAAGTTCTCGCCGTTCATCGCCGAGGCGGTGATCCTCGGTCACGAGCGGCCCTATCTCGCCGCGATGATCTGCATCCGCTACGGGATCATGGCCAAGTGGGCCGAGCAGCGCGGGGTCGCGTTCACCAACTACACCAATCTGTCGGCGCAGCCGGAGGTCTACGACCTCATCCGCTCGGAGGTGGAGCAGGTCAACGCGACGCTCCCGGAGTGGCAGCGCATCCGCAAGTTCCTGCTGCTCTACAAGGAGCTGGACCCGGATGACGGCGAGCTCACGCGCACCCGCAAGGTCCGCCGGGGTGTGATCCAGGAGAAGTACAGCGACATCATCGAGGCGGTCTACGGCGGTGACGATCAGGTGCACGTGGATACTGTCATTACCTTCCAGGACGGTACCACCTCGCGGATCCGCACGGACCTGCGCCTCGTCGACCTGGCACCGGACGATGGCGTGCCGTCCGCCGCCGGCGAGAATCGCGCCGCCGGCGCGGCCTGACCCCGACAGGAGGAGAGAGGGATGAACTGGGAACTGCTCGGTCAGCTGCTCGTCAACGGGGTCATCGTCGGCACGCTCTACGGCGTGGTCGCGATGTGCTTCGTGCTCATCTACAAGTCCACGCAGGTGGTGAACTTCGCCCAGGGCGAGTTCCTGCTGATCGGCGCGTGGGTATGCTGGGCGCTGCTGGTGAAGTTCGGGCTGCCGTTCTGGCTGGGCTTCCTGGTGACGCTGGCGTTCATGTTCGCCTTCGGCGTGCTGCTCCAGGTGGTGGTGCTCAGGCCGATGATCGGCGAGCCGATCATCTCGGTGATCATGCTCACCATCGGGCTGTCGATCTTCTTCCAGGCACTGCTGTCGTGGATCTTCGGCGAGTTCGTGAAGCCGTTCCCGGAGGTGTTCTCCGTCGACTCGGTGACCATCCTCGGGCTCAACGTCCAGCCCGCCTACATCATGAGCCTGGTGATCTCGCTGGCGATCATGGTGGGCTTCTTCTGGTTCTTCAAATACTCGCGCATGGGCCTGGCGATGCGGGCCACCGCCTTCGACCAGCAGGTCGCGCAGAGCCTCGGGATCTCGGTGAAGCACGTCTTCGCCCTGTCCTGGGCGATCTCGGCGATGGTCTCCTCGCTCGCGGGCGTGGTCATCGGCATGGTCAACGGCGTGTCCTCGGCGCTGTCGTTCTACGGCATCAAGGTCTTCCCCGCCGCCATCGTCGGCGGGCTGGACTCTATCGTCGGCGGCATCGCCGGTGGGCTGATCATCGGCATCCTGGAGAACGTCGCGCAGTTCGTGGACAGCCAGTGGCTGGAGTGGGGCAATCTCTACGAGATCGTGCCCTTCTACGTGCTCGTGGCGATCCTGATGATCAAGCCCTACGGGCTGTTCGGTACCCGCGACATCGAGCGCGTGTAGGCGCGCGCCACAGTAAAACGCCCCGGCACCATGGACGCCGGGGCCGAGGAGGAGAGTCGGCATGGCTTTGAGCGCGGACAGCATGCGCTGCGGCGAGTTCCGGACCAGCTACCGGGCGGATACCACCATCTTCCCAACCCCGATGTCGCGGAACTTCGCCATCGCCGGGGTGCTGGTCCTGGTGCTGGCGCCGCTGTTCCTGAACGCCTATTACCTCAACCTGCTCATCCAGATCGGCTACTACGGCATCGCCGCGCTGGGGCTGAACATCCTGGTGGGCTTCTCCGGCCAGATCTCGCTGGGGCATGCCGCGTTCTTCGGCTTCGGTGCCTTCGCCTCGGCGTGGCTGAACAATACCACCGGACTGCCGGTGATCCTGTGCATCCCGCTGGCGGGGGTGATGACCACCGCGGTGGGGATGATCGTCGGCGTGCCCGCCGCGCGCATCAAGGGGCTGTACCTCGCCATCGCGACGCTCGCCGCGCAGTTCATCCTGGAGGATTTCTTCAACCGCGCGGCGTGGTTCACCGGCGGCTCGTCGGGGGCGCTGGCCGACCCGATGTCGCTGTTCGGCTATACCTTCAGCACGGATCAGAGCTATTTCTACCTGGTGCTGGCGTTCGTGGTGGTGATGTACCTGCTGGGCGCGAACCTGCTGCGCAGCCGCGACGGCCGCGCCTTCGTGGCGGTGCGCGATCACTATCTCTCCGCCGAGATCATGGGGATCAACCTGACCAAGTACCGGATCCTCGCCTTCGGCGTGTCCTCGTTCTACGCCGGCATCGGCGGGGCGCTGTTCGCCCACTATCTGGGCTTCGTCTCCGCGGAGGGCTTCACCATCCTGCTGTCCATCCAGTTCCTCGGGATGATCATCATCGGCGGGCTGGGCTCGGTGATGGGCACCCTGATGGGCACCGCCTTCATGGTGCTGCTGCCGGAGGTCATGGACGGCACCGCCGGCGTGGTCAGCCAGTTCTTCCCGGGCTTCAGCCAGGGGCTGGCCTATCTCAAGGAGATGGCTGTGGGCCTGGCGATCGTGCTGTTCCTGATCTTCGAGCCGGACGGGCTCGCGCACCGCTGGAAGCTGATCAAGGCGTACTGGAAGCTCTACCCGTTTTCCTACTAGCAGGAAGCGGTCCCGGCGGTTCGCCGGGGCCACAAGGGGCCCCGGCCCCGCCATAAAAGCGCCAACAAGGCACTGGAGGAGAGAGAAGCATGATGCGCAGCATGACCCTCGCGATCACGGCGGCCGCGGCCGTGGGGCTGGCGAGCGGCGTCGCCGCCGCCGAGCCCATCCACGTCGGCCATCTCGCCGCCTACACCGGCCCGACCTCGGCGGTGGGCAAGGTTTACGGCCAGGGCATCGAGGACGCCATGGCCTACATCAACGAGCAGGGGGGTATCGACGGGCGGACCCTCGAGCGGCACACCGTGGACTACTCCTACGAGGCACCACGGGCTATCGCCGCCTACAAGCAGTGGACCAGCTCCTACGATCCGCCGGTGATCCAGGGCTGGGGCACCGCGGACACCGAGGCGCTGGTGCGCTTCGTCGCCCGGGACAAGATCGTGTACATGTCCGCCTCCTACTCCGGCCACCTCACCGACCCCACCGGCAAGTCGGAGCACACCAAGTCGGCGGCGCCGTACAACTTCTTCTACGGCCCGTCCTACACCGACGGCTGCCGCGCCATGGTGTCCTGGGCGAAGGACGACTGGGAGAGCAAGGGGGGCGAGGGCAAGCCCAAGTGGGTGCATATGGGGGACAATCACCCGTACCCGAACGCCCCCAAGGCGGCCTGCACCGAGTATGCCAAGAACCAGGGCTTCGAGGTGCTCAATCCGATCGTCTACTCGCTCTCGCCCGGTGACTTCAAGGCGCAGTGCCTGTCGCTGAAGGAGTCCGGGGCGGATTACGCCTACCTGGCCAACACCTCCGGTTCCAACATCTCGCTGCTCAAGGCCTGCGACACCGTGGGTACCGACGTGCAGTTCGTCTCCAACGTCTGGGGCTTCGACGAGCTGGCCGCGCCCGCCGCGGGCAAGGCCGGTGACGGCATCGTCTTCCCGGTGGGCGCCGCCCAGTGGGGTGCCGATGTCCCGGGCATGAAGACGATCGAGGCGATCTCGGAGATGTCCGGCGGCGGCGAGCGCGCCCTGCACTACATGCGCGGCGTGTGCTCGGTGTACTTCATGCGCGACGCCATGGAGATGGCCGCCGAGGACGGCGAGATCACCGGGCCGAACGTGAAGGCGGCGCTGGAGAGCATGAGCGACCACGTTCCCGAGGGGATGGAGGGCGTGTGCCTGCCCCACACCTGGACCCCGGAGAACCATCGCGGCACCACCCAGGTCATGGTCTACCAGAACCACTGGAAGGGTGACGGCGACTTCTCGCTGGAGAAGCTCACCACCGTCGATCTGCCGCGCCGCGAGGACTGGCTCGGCTGGTAAGCCGCACCGCCGCCGGGGCGTTCGCCCCGGCGGCACCCATCAACAGCGAGGGGGAAGCGTCATGTCACAACCGGCGGGGGCGGCCACTGCGGCACCGGTACTGGCGGTGAACAACGTCGAGGTCGTCTACGACGACGTCATCCTGGTCCTGCGCGGGGTCTCGCTGGAGGTCCCCAAGGGGCAGATCGTGGCGCTGCTCGGGGCGAACGGGGCGGGCAAGTCCACCACCCTCAAGGCCATCTCCGGGCTGCTGCGGACCGAGGACGGCGAGGTCACCCGCGGCAGCGTGGAGTTCGAGGGCGAGACCATCAGCAACCGTCCGCCCGAGGAGATCGTGCGCCGGGGCATCTTCCAGGTGATGGAGGGCCGGCGCATCGTCGAGGACATGACCGTGGTCGAGAACCTCCGCCTGGGCGCGTTCACGCGCCGGGACAAGGAGGGTATCCGCGCCGACATGGAGATGGTCTTCGAGTACTTCCCGCGCCTGCGCGAGCGCTCCGGCGGACTGGCCGGCTACCTCTCCGGCGGTGAGCAGCAGATGCTCGCCATCGGCCGTGCCCTCATGGCGAGGCCGAAGATGCTGCTGCTCGACGAGCCCTCGATGGGGCTGTCGCCGCTGCTGGTCAAGGAGGTGTTCGCCATCATCGGGCGTATCAACCGCGAACAGGGCCTGACCATGCTGCTGGTCGAGCAGAACGCCAACTTCGCGCTGCGCATGTGCGACTACGGCTACATCATGGAGAACGGCAAGATCGTGCTCGATGGTAGCCGCGAGGCGCTGATGAACAACGAGGACGTCAAGGAGTCCTATCTCGGTGGCGGCGAGGAGCGGCGGTCGTTCAAGAACCTCAAGAGCTACAAGCGCCGCAAGCGCTGGCTGTGAACCGGGAGGCGCGATGAGCGAGCACTACGACGAGCGCGAGACGCGTACCACCGAGGCGCGGGCGGCGGCCATCGCCGAGGCCCTGCCGGCCCAGATCCGCAATGCCCAGGCGAATGCCGCGCACTACACCGAGAGCCTGGCCGGCATCGACGCCGGCGACATCACCGACGCGGCGGCGCTGGCCCGGCTGCCGGTGCTGCGCAAGTCCGAGCTCATCGAGCGCCAGCAGGCCGAGCCCCCGTTCGGCGGCCTTACGGCGGTCGGCCACGAGGCCACACTGCGGGTCTTCCAGTCGCCGGGCCCGATCTACGAGCCCCAGACCCGGCGCGAGGACTTCTGGCGCTTCGGCCGGGCGATGACGGCCGCCGGTTTCCGCCGCGGTGGCGGGCTGGTACACAACACCTTTGCCTATCACTTCACGCCCGCGGGCTCGATGTTCGACAGCGCCGCCGCCGCGCTCGGCTGCCCCGTCTTCCCGGCGGGCACGGGGCAGACAGAGCTGCAGGTCCGGGCCATGGCCCAGCTGCGTCCGCGTTACTACACCGGCACGCCGTCGTTCCTGAACATCCTGCTGGAGAAGGCGGACGAGCTCGGCGAACGGGTGGATTCGCTCAGCCACGGCCTGGTGACCGCCGAGCCGCTGCCGCCGTCGCTGGTGGAGCGCTTCCGCGAGCGGGGCATCGAGGTGCACCAGTGCTACGGCACTGCGGACCTCGGGCTCATCGCCTACGAGACCGCCGCGCGGGAGGGGCTGGTGGTCGATGAGGACGTGATCGTCGAGATCGTGCGTCCCGGCACCGGCGAACCGGTGCCGGAGGGCGAGGTCGGGGAGGTGGTGGTGACCACCCTCAATCCCGACTATCCGCTGATCCGCTTCGCCACCGGCGACCTCTCCGCGGTGATGCCCGGGGCGTGCCCCACCGGACGTACTAATCGCCGGATCCGCGGCTGGATGGGTCGCGCCGACCAGACCGCGAAGGTGCGCGGGATGTTCGTGCACCCCTCCCAGGTGGATGCCGTCGCCCGCCGTCACCCGGCGCTCGGGCGCACCCGCCTGGTCGTCACCCGCGAGGACCACCGCGACGTGATGACCCTCTACTGCGAGACGGCTCAGCCCGAGGACACGGCGCTGGCCGGCGCCGTGGGCGAGAGCATCCGCGAGTTGTGTAAACTGCGTGGCGAGGTGGCACTGGTCGCACCGGGCGAGTTGGCGAATGATGGCAAGGTCATCGACGACCAGCGCGATTACGCCTGATGGCGTGCGCGCCACACGCGGTGTCGTTCCCGGGCAGGTGTCCGCACCCCCGGCGGGTGTAAGCAGGGGGTAGAACCGGCACTGCTTATAGCCAGAGGAAACCGCTCTCGGTAGGCGGGTGCCATAAGGGGTTATTCTTACCCCCGAGGACGAGAGGCCGGTGGATGCCACGCCGGCGAAGCAAGCGGAAAAACCATTGGGACGGGAGCGATCATGAAGGTACTGGTCCCGGTCAAACGGGTGGTGGACTACAACGTCAAGGTCCGCGTCAAGGCAGACGGCTCCGGGGTGGAGACCGCCAATGTCAAGCATTCCATGAACCCCTTCGACGAGATCGCCGTCGAGGAGGCGGTGCGGCTCAAGGAGGCCGGCAGGGTCGAGGAGATCGTCGCCGTCTCTCTGGGCGAGCAGAGTAGCCAGGAGACCCTGCGCACGGCGCTCGCGATGGGCGCCGACCGCGCCATCCTGGTCGCCACCGATGAAGCGCTGCAGCCGCTGGCCGTGGCCAAGGCGCTGGCGGCGCTGGTCGAGCGCGAGCAGCCCGGCCTGGTGATCGCGGGCAAGCAGGCCATCGACGACGATGCCAACCAGACCGCGCAGATGCTCGCCGCGCTGCTCGGCTGGGGGCAGGGTACCTTCGCCTGCGGCGTGGAGCTCGGCGACGACGCCGTGACCGTGAACCGCGAGGTGGACGGCGGCACGCAGACCGTGCGCCTGAAACTGCCGGCGGTGGTGAGCACTGACCTGCGCCTGAACGAGCCGCGGTACGTGAAGCTGCCCAACATCATGAAGGCCAAAAAGAAGCAGCTCGACGTCATCGATGCCGGCGAGCTGGGCGTGGATCTCGCCCCGCGACTGACCACGCTCAACGTCGCCGAGCCGCCCAAGCGCCAGGGCGGCGTCAAGGTCGCCAGCGTCGCCGAGCTGGTGGAGAAACTCCGCAATGAAGCGAAGGTGATCTGACCATGGCCAACGTGCTGATCATCGCCGAACACGACAACGCCGCCCTCGGGCAGGGCACCCTCTCCACCGTCACCGCCGCCGCCGAGATCGGTGGCGACGTGGACGTGCTCGTCGCCGGCCACGACTGCCGCAGCGTCGCCGACGCGGCCGCCGCGCTGCCCGGCGTCGCGCGGGTGCTGCACAGCGAGGCGCCGCACTACGAGCACCCCACCGCGGAGGACATGGCCGCGCTGGTCACCGAGCTGGCCCGGGGCTACTCCCACGTGCTCGCCCCCGCAAGCACCTTCGGCAAGAATTTCCTGCCGCGGGTGGCTGCCGGGCTGGACGTGGCCATGGTCTCGGACATCGTCGGCGTCGAGTCGGCGGATACCTTCCGCCGTCCCATCTACGCCGGTAACGCCATTGCCACCGTACAGAGCCAGGACGCGATCAAGGTGGTGAGCGTGCGAGCCACCGGCTTCGACCCGGCGGCCACCGAAGGCGGCAGTGCCGCGGTGGAGTCCCTCGAGGCGATGCCCCACGCCGACATCGCGGAATTCGTCGACGAGTCGCTTACCAGCTCCGACCGCCCCGAGCTCACCGCCGCCGAGATCGTTGTCTCCGGCGGACGGGGGCTGGGTTCCGGCGAGAACTTCCAGCTCATCGAACGCATCGCGGACCGCCTCGGCGCCGCCGTCGGTGCCTCGCGGGCGGCGGTGGACGCCGGTTTCGTGCCCAACGACTACCAGGTCGGTCAGACCGGCAAGATTGTCGCGCCCAAGCTCTATATCGCGGTGGGCATCAGCGGGGCGATCCAGCACCTCGCCGGCATGAAGGACTCGAAGGTGGTGGTGGCGATCAACAAGGACGAGGAGGCGCCGATCTTCGAGATCGCCGACTATGGCCTCGTCGCCGACCTCTTCGAGGCGCTGCCGGAGCTGGAGTCGGAGCTGGACAAGACCGGCTGACCCCGCCGCGGCCGCCGGCGGGTATGCGGTTGACGTACCCGCCGGTGGCCGGCATAAAGGCACCGGGAGTAACGGGCCGTGCCCGTTATCGTCTTTTCGGGTTGTGCGGCCGGGTGGCCGGCCCGATGCGGATTTGATCGATCATCATGAGCTGCAGTTTCTGTGATGGCGTCCCGGCGCCGCTGCCGGCGGGCGACGGCGAGCTTTTCGTCGCCGTGCCCATGCCCCATACCCGGGGCAAGCTGGAGGGTGCGGCGCGGGAGCACGGTGTCGAGGGGGCCCGCCGCGAGCGCGACGTGGTCGCCTTCCAGGTACCCGCGGACGGCCTCGCCGGGCTACTCGATGGCTTCCAGCAGGCGCTGTCCGCGGCGGAGCAGCGGGATTGCCTTGCGGTGTTCCAGGGTCGGGGCGAGACCCTTGATGCCGCCGGACTCGCCCGGGCACGTTCACTGCAGGTCCTGTGCGCGCTTGCCGCTGGAAGCTGGCTGCTCGATCTCATCGACGACGGCCGGCTGGCGAGCCATTTCCAGCCCATCATGCGCAACCACGGTGCCGGACTGTCGGTATTCGCCTTCGAGGCGCTCGCGCGCGGGCGGGGCGCCGACGGTGAGACCATC
>NZ_WNXE01000003.1:70943-85686 GCF_010993615.1 Arhodomonas sp. KWT
CCCCGGGACGGATGTTCGGCACGGCGCGTACCGCCCAGCTGATGTTCCAGCTGGACCGGGCGGCCCGGCTGGCGGCGGTCGAGGCCTCCGCCCGGCTGTCCCGGGATACGCCGCTGTTCATCAACTTCAATCCGACCGCCATCTATGACCCGGCCTACTGCCTGCGGAGCACCATCGAGGCGACCCGGCGTATCGAGCGTGCGCCGGAGACGTTCGTTTTCGAAGTGGTGGAGAGCGACCACGTCGAGGACTCGCAGCGACTGCTGAGTATCCTCGAGGTCTACCGTGACGCGGGCTTCCGGGTCGCCCTGGACGACCTTGGCGCGGGCTACAGCTCACTCAACCTCCTCCAGCGACTGCACCCGGACTTCGTGAAGCTCGACATGGAGCTGGTCCAGGGGGTCGACGGGGACCCGAGCCGTCAGGCCATCCTCCGCGGTCTTATCGACATCGCCGCCGGGCTTGGCATCGAGGTGATCGCCGAGGGCATCGAGACGCCCGGCGAGCGGGACTGGCTCGTAGAGCACGGTGTGGACTATCTACAGGGCTTCCTCTTCGCCCGCCCGGGCCCCGATCCTGTCTTCCCGGGCAGCGGGTAGCCATACCCGTTGGTTCCCGGGGCCTTGCCTCGGTGTGGGCCAGCCAGTACGAACACGCCCTGCGCCGAATCTCTCCGGCCGCTGAAACACGATCCCCCCTGAGAAGGTTATTCACGGGTACGGACACCGGCCGTAGGCTGGCCCCGTCCCGTGACTGCCGGTGTCGCTGCTGCGGTGTTCCCTCCTTCCCTGGCCGAAAAAGCGGGGGCAGGGCGGCCCATGCCGTGTCGTCTTTTGGTGCGATTGCACCGCGGTCTTGCACGTGTTTAGAACATTCAGTGACTTGCAATCACAGCACCTTGTATGCTGCGACGCAACAAAGTGGGTTATGGTTAGGGCCGTGTCGAAACGGACGAAAGGAGGCCGGAATCATGGCCCACTGGTATCTCGTCAGCAGCTCGCGCAACGAGCACGCCCCGCAGATGGTCAAGGTCCGTGCGGACAGCCGTGACGAGGCGCTGGGGCGCTGCCGTCCGCTGGGCTTCGATGAGCACTCCTGTGTGATCGATGAGCACGCGGACGACGAACTCCGACACCATGGCACGAGCATTGCATTTCTGTTCCGGGCGGCGCCGCCCCTCGAAGAGGCCATGAGGCGGCGCGCATAACGGCAACGACCACGGGGACGGGCGTCGCCTTCGGCGAGGCCCTTTGACCGGACCCAATCGGGTCCGGTCATTTTTTTTGGTTTATCGCATTTTGCCGGGAAAGGGTTGCCGACGGTGACCGGCAAGCCGGCGCCGTCCCGCCTCCCGACGGCCATAGGCCTGTTCATGGCAGTGATTGCACCGGCATTCGCGCGGAACATCGCACGCCTGAGGCGCACGGACCACCCGGGTTCACCGCGGTTCAGCGATACCCACATGGCGGGGCCCGACACGCCACGGCGTATCCGCCGGGGGGCCACGCCCTCTGCTCGCCCCTCTTCCGGTGATTGTCGGTTGCCTTCGAGCAACCGATCTACGGCAGTAATCCCGGGCGGTGACAGGCCGCGCGGGTTGGCCGCTCCAGACAGACCGGTAGGTCGTGCACGGCCGCGTGCCGTGTGCGACATCTTCAATGACCGCGCCGGAATGTCGCACGCCTGCGGCGCACGACCTACGCGAGTTCCCGTAGGTTGGCTGCTCCTGGCAGCCAACATCCCCGCCTGCCGTGTCGGCAACGTCGACTACCGTGAGCGGCCGACCTCGCAAACCCGGTGTGCGCGCGTTTTGCCAGTGCCTGCGCAGTCGGGGCAACGCCAGCATGGCCGCCCTGGGGCGGCCATGCGCAAGCCCGTCCCCATCTGCTTCGGCGTCATCAAGGACCAGACACCCTAAAGTCCGCAAATCGCTTGATCCGCGAGACGGTATCTGCCCGCGCTTAAAGCGGTTCAGCCTTTGCCGTAGGTCGGCGGCTCCTCGCAGCCGGTATCCCTGCCAGGTCCGCCGCGAATCGTTCGCCCGGAGGCGTCCGGCGATGCCCGCGGGGGAGGCGGCGACTGTGGGGACCGCCGGCCGGCGGGAGGTGCCGCATCGGCGTCGTTCCCGCTGCTACCCGGTCCGCAAGCCGGGTCCGTTACCGCCGTCGGGAGCGACGGTATCGTCCGGTGCGTGGATCTCGCGGCGCATCCACTCCCAGAACGCCGCCGTCTCCGGCCGCGGGGAGAATTGCCGCGGGCGTGTCAGGTGGAACGCCTCGTCGGCGCTGACCCAGTGATCGAACGGGGCGACCAGCCGCCCGTCGGCGAGTGCCGCGGAGACGAGACTGCTGCGGCCCATGGCGATGCCCGAGCCCTGAACGGCAAGCGCCTGCACGTCGTCCATGGTGTCGCACAGCAGCGCCGGGTTGCGGTCGATCAGCGCCGGCTCGCCCACGGTGGCCAGCCACCGGGGCCAGCCGGTCTCGAATCCGACGGCGTGAATCAGCGTGAGACCGGCCATATCCGCCGGCGTCTCCAGCCCGAGAGCCATCCCGCGACGGCAGACCGGCGCGATCCGTTCCTCGGTCAGCCGCAGGCAAAGCACGTCGTGCCAACCGCCGCGACCGTAGCGCACCTCGAGATCCGATCCCTCGCCGCCGAAGTCCGACGGCCACACCGCCGTGGTCAGGCGCAGCGTGATCTCGGGGTGTTCGGCCTGGAACCGGGGGAGCCGGGGGGCGAGCCACAGGGCGATGAACCCCGGGGTGGCGCGAAGGGTGAGTGTGCCTTCGCCCCGGGTCGGTCCGAATGCCTCCATGACGCCCATCGTCAGGCGCTCGAAGGCCTCGCGCACGGCGGGTACGAACGAGCGGCCGGCGGCCGTGAGCTCCAGTCCACGCGGGTGCCGCACGAACAGCGGCTGGCCGACGCTGTGCTCCAGCACTCGGATGCGCTGACTGATCGCGGCCTGCGTCACTCCGAGCTCCCTCGCCGCCTCGGTGAAGCTCATGTGCCGGGCGGCGGCGTCGAAGGCGTGCAGTGCCTGGGCGGGCGGAAGTGCTCGGGACATGGTTGGATAAACGGGTCATAAGAAAATCGGGGTCATTGTAGCGGTATAAATCGTTTGCCGCCTCCTTTGTCGCCGCGTTTCACTACCCCGCCAACGGCACACCCACACAGACAGACCCGGACGAGGCCACCAAGATGGACACTGAGACCGTAGTCGACATGGGCGAGCTGGCGGACTACGCCGACCCGCGACGCCTGGCACACGTGGCGCACAACGATACCGGGCTGGAGCTGGTCTGGGACGACGGTTTCCGCGCGGACTTCCACCGGCTCTGGCTGCGCGATCACTGTGCCTGCCCGAAGTGCCGGCATCCGCAGACGCACGAGCGCACAGTGGCGCTGATCGATCTGCCCGAGACGCTTCCCCGCCCCACGGCGACGACCACCGACCGGGGGGCATTGCGCCTGGTCTGGCCGCCCATGGGGGACTTTCCCGAGCACATCAGCGAGTTCGATCCGGGCTGGCTGCGCCAGCGCGCGCTGCCGGCGGCGCCCCGTTCGCCGGTCGAGGTCGAGACGTGGGATGCGGCCATCGCCGATGCGCTGCCGCGCGTCGACCACGGGGCGTTCATGGGCTCGGGCGAGGGCGTGCGTGACTGGTTGCATTCGCTGGTGCGCTACGGTTTCGTCCTCCTGGAGAACGGTCCCACGACGGAGAACGAGGTCATCCGCGTGGCCGAGCGTATCGGCTGGCCGCGGGAGACCAACTTCGGCCGGCATTTCGACGTCGTCTCCCGGCCCGACCCGAACAACGCGGCCTACACGCCGATCGCGCTCGAGCCACACATCGACCTGCCGAATTGGCGGCGTCCACCGGACTTCCAGCTCCTCTACTGCCTTCAGAACGAGGCCGAGGGCGGTGCCTCGCTGCTTACGGACGGCTTCGCCGTTGCCGAATGGCTGCGCTCGGAAGACCCGGAATCCTTCCGCCTGCTCAGTGAGCAGTCGGTGGACTTCCGTTTTCAGGACGAGCACACCGATCTCGCCTACCGCGCTCCGATCATCGGGCTCGACGACAGCGGCGCGCTCGCCGAGATCCGGTTCAATAACTGGATACGGGACAGCCTGCGGCTCCCGGGCCACCTGGTGGCGCCCTTCTACCGGGCCTATCGGCGTTTCTGGAACGCGCTGCGTGACCCGCGTTTCGCGATCCGCTTCAGCCTGCGTCCCGGGCAGATGGTGGCGTTCGACAACCTGCGCGTGCTGCACGGGCGCGAGGCCTTCGATCCGTCCACCGGTGGCCGCCACCTCCAGGGGGCCTACCTCGACCGCGACCTGATCCACTCGCGGCTGCGCGTGCTGGAGCGGCGGGCGGCGTAAAGGAGGCAACGGCGCCGGGGCTTCCCCGGCGTCTTCTTCCCGGGCTACTCGATGCCGAGGGCCTCGAACGACGCCTCCCGCCGGCCGAGCGGGTCGATCATCGCCTCCCCCAGTGCCGCCGCGACCTCGGCGAGCACCACCTCCGCCACCATGAACAGTCCCGCCACCGGGTTGAAGTAGTACGGTCCGTCGCAGCGGGCGTAGAGATTGTGGCGTCCGTACTCGCGCACCGGCGAGGCGTAGTGGTTGGTGAGCGTCACCACTGGCACGCCCTTGCCAGCGGCCATGCGGCAGGCGTCCACCGTCAGCCGTGTCTCCGGGCGCACGGTGGCGGCGATGAGCAGGTCGTCCGGGGTGATGTCGCTGATCTCCTCGGCGAGGGTGAAGCCGGCCGCGCCCAGGGTGGAGACGGGCTTGCCGATGAAGCCGAGGTAGTAGCCCAGGTAGTGGGCGACGCCGTAGCAGCCACGCAGGCCGAGCACATAGAGCCGGCGGGCGCGAAGCACGGCGTCGCGTACCGCGGTGACGGTCCCGGCGTCGAGGCTTGCCGCGGTGTCGGCCAGGTTCTGGAGCTCGTGGCCCGCCGCGGCCATGCCCGGCGAGTGTGTCCTGCCGGCCTCGGTGGTCGTCTCCATCAGCCGCTGGGCCTGCTCGGTATAGAAGTGCCGGCCCCGCGCGACCTCCACGCGGAAGAGATGCTGGAAGGCCTTGAAGCCGTCGAAGCCCAGCCGCCGTGCGAGCCGGGTCAGCGTCGAGGCGCTGACCCCGTGCTGGCGGGCGATGGCCGCGATGCTACCGAGGGTCGCCTCCTCCGGGTTGTCGAGCATGTGCTCGAGGATTGCCAGCGAGCGCTGGCCCAGGCGTACCCCCGCCTCGCGACGCCGGCCCGCCTCCACGACCCGTCGCAGCCCGTCGAGGGATCGGGGCGGGAGGGGCAGGGTCGGTTCGTCGCCGGCGGTCTCGCTCATGAGTGCTCCGGTGGGGCGGATGACGACGGGCCCAGACGGCGTTCCGCGACCACCGCGCCGTCGGGTGATGCCCGTACGGTAGCCGTTATGCCGCCGGGGTCCAAGCGGAACAGCGCCGTGGCGAGGGTGTTTTCGCCGTCCGGGTCGTCCGGCGCGGTCCGGTGCACCGGCAGCACCGGGTCGCGGCGGTCCGCGAGGATCGCGAGCAGGGCCTGTGGTGACGGTGGCCCCTCATCCTGCGTCGCCAGCCAGGCCTCCAGCCTTGCCTGACGGGCAGCGGACGAGGCGGTGATCCGTTGGGGCAGGGCCGCTGCGTCCGGGCGGACCAGGTGGTTGGCGTGTACCGCCGCGGGCGCGGCCGTTTCCGTGAACAGGCCGTGGAACGGCGCCTCCACGGACAGCGGTGCCGCGCCCCGGCAATCGGCCATCATGAAATGGAAGCCACCGCTGCGCTGGGTTCCGCGAAGCACCGCCAGAGCCGCGTCCACGTCCGCGCAGCCGAGCAGGGCCCGGGCGGTAACCATGCGCGGGATGCCCGGCGGGTGTTCGGTGAGACGCAGGTTGTTCACCGTGTAGGCGAGCCCGGCGGTGTTGGCGGCCAGGGTGTGGCCGGGCAGCGAGCCGGGATAGCAGAAGGTGACGAAACCGGGGGCCGCCGCCGGGTCGGCGTCGAGGAGGAAGCAGTGGCGGCGCAGCCGCGGGTCCCCGTCCTCGTTATGGGCGAGCCAGTTCACGCCGTCGCCGGCGACCGCCACCGAGGAGCAGCCCTCCGGGCCGGTGGGGGCGAGATCGCCGCGGCAGTTCCACAGCAGCACCGCCTCCAGGGGCTGATCCAGCCCTTCGGCGAGGCCCCGAAGCTCGGCCCAGACCGCCGGGAACGTATCGCGGATGCGCCCGGCGACGTCCGCCAGCCAGCCCGGTGGCAGCGCGGCCTGCAGCCGGGTGAAGTCCGGCCCGGGCCGGATCAGCGAGGCGAATCCCCGGCGGCCGTGCTCCCCGAGCCGCCGGCCGATGTCGAGCGGCGTTCCCGCCGCGTGCACGCATTCCATCGCGTCCCGCCCTACTGGATGTGAACCAGGAAATCGGCGAAGCGCTGATTCGGCGGCGCCGCCATCAGCTCGCGGGGATCGCCGTCGAGGGCGATCCGCCCTTCGTCCATGAACAGCAGCCGCGTGCCGACCTCCCGGGCGAAGGACATCTCGTGGGTGACCACGATCATGGTCATGCCGGCCTCGACGACATCGCGCATCACCCGCAGGACCTCGTAGCGCAGCTCCGGGTCCAGCGCCGAGGTGGGCTCGTCGAAGAGCATGAGGTCCGGATTGACCGCAAGCGCCCGGGCAATGGCGACGCGCTGTGCCTGGCCGCCGGAGAGCTCGTCGGGGTAGTGGTCCGCGCGGTCGGCCATGCCGACCTTCTCGAGCAGCGGCATGGCGATGGCCTCGGCCTCCCGCCGGGACTTGCCGCGCACACGGCGCACGCCGTAGGAGACGTTGCCGAGCGCGCTCATGTGCGGGAACAGGTTGAACTGCTGGAAGACCATGCCGGCCTCGCGCCGGATCTCCCGGATGTTGGTGCGCGGGTCGGCCACGTTGCGGCCTTCGACGAGCAGGGCGCCGCCGGTGATGGGTTCCAGGGCGTTGATGCAGCGAAGCAGCGTCGACTTGCCGGAGCCCGACGGTCCGACCACGAAGACCACCTCGCCGCGCTCGACGGCGAAGTCGAGCCCGTGGAGCACCACCAGGTCCCCGAAGGCCTTGGTGACGTTGTCGAATTCCACCATGCTCATAGGATTTTCATCCTTCTCTCGATAATGCGCAGGGCGAGGGTCATGGTCAGGGTCATGGCGAGGTAGAGCACCGCGACGGTGGACCAGATCTCCACGGCCCGGAACGTGCTCGCCATGACCTCCTGGCCCTGGCGGGTGAGTTCGGCGACGCCGATGACGATGAACAGTGACGTGTCCTTTAGGCTGATGATGCACTGGTTGCCCAGCGGCGGGACCAGCCGGCGGAAGGCCAGAGGCCCGATGATGTCGCGGAAGAGCTGCCAGCGGGTGATACCCAGGGCCTTGCCCGCCTCGATGTAGCCCCGGCTGATGGACAGCAGCGCGCCGCGGACGATCTCCGCGATGTACGCGCCTGCGTTGATCACGATCGCCGAGACGGCGGACGTCAGCGCGTCGAGGCGTACGTCGAGCAGGATCGGCATGGCGAAGTAGATGAACATCACCTGCACGACAATGGGCGTGCCGCGGATGAGCTCGATGTAGGCCATGGCGATGGCGTTGACCGCGCGATTGCCGTAGGCGCGGGCGGTGCCGGCGACCACGCCGATGGCGAAGCCGCCGAGCAGGCCCACGACGGTGATGTAGAGGGTGAGCCGCGCGCCGGCGAACAGCTCCGGCAGGGCCTGCGGGATCACCGAGAAGTCGAATTGCATGGGTCCGCTCCCGGTTGCCGGACCCCGGCGCGTGGCCGGGGTCCGTGTGGGTGGGGCGGGCGCACCGGGCGCCCGGCAGTCACTGCGGCGCCTTGCCGAACCACCGCTCGTAGATGGCGTCGTAGCTGCCGTCGCTCATCATCTCGAGCAGGGCGACGTTCACGCGGTCGCGCAGCGCGCTGCCCTGAGGGAAGCCGATGGCGTAGGACTGCGCATCCATGCTCGAGCCCACCGCCTTCACGTCGCCGTCGCCGGCGGTCTTGATGTAGTAGAGGACGTTGGGGGTGTCGTGGGCGGCGACGTCCACGCGCCGGGTGCGCAGTGCGAGGTAGGCGTCGCTGATGTTGGGGAACTTGATTACCTTGCCGGTATCGAGCGTGTCGATGAAGTCCGCCGCAGCAGTGCCCTGTTTCACGCCCACCACCTTGTCGGAGAGGTCGTCGGTGCCGCGGACGTCGTCGTTGCCGGAACGCACCATCAGCAGCACGCCGCTGTCGTAGTAGGGGTAGGAGTAATCGATCGCCTTCTCGCGGTCGGCGGTCACCGAGATGGCGGCCAGGGCGAGGTCCACGTTACCCGTCTGGAGTGCCGGAATGATGCCGTTGAAGTCCATGGGCTGGAGTTCGTAGTCCACGTCCAGCCGCTCGGCGATGCCCTTCCAGAGATCGATGTCAAAGCCCGTGTAGGCGCCATCCTGCTCGAACTCGAAAGGCACGAACGCGGTGTCCACGGCGACCAGCAGCTTCTCGGCATGGGCGCCGGCGCTCATGCCCAGGCCAAGCAGCAGGGCGGCGAAAAGGTGTCGAGGTTTCATGGTGTTCTCCCGTCACGCGTTGCGATTTTTGGTAAAAAGTTTGCGCAAAAGCAAACTTGATGATTAACAGTAGCAATAAATTTGCATATTGCCAGAGCGGGAGTGACAGACGGGGTTCCCCTCGGGGTCGGTCCGTGGCGTATCCGTTAACCGGCTATCGGTGTTGCTTTGCAACATCCCCGGTTCGTGTTATGCAGAGGGATAGCAGTGAACATTGCAGGAGGCAGGCCATGACCCGGCAGACGCAGGGCGGGGCGGTGAACGAGGCGTTCAAGCCCAATACGTATATGGCGCACGCGCTGGATCGCGCATTCAAGGCCGCACTGGCGCGAGCGACCAACGGCCTGACGCCGGCGGGGCTCGCCAGTGTCGGCTTCGAGTGGTTCTCCCATCTCGCGGCCTCGCCGGGCAAACAGCTCGAGCTCGTCGAGGAGGCGATGCGCAGCAACATCCGGCTCACGCGACACGCGGCACGGACCGGCACTGCCCAGGACGGGGCGCCGTGCATCGAGCCGGCTTCGTCCGATCATCGCTTCGACGATGAGGGCTGGTGTCACTGGCCCTACAACCTCATCGCACAGTCCTTCCTGCTGCAGCAGCAGTGGTGGGATACGGCGACCACCGATATCGACGGGCTCTCGGACTACCGCGAGGAGGTGGTCTCCTTCACCGCCCGCCAGCTCCTCGACCGCTTCTCGCCGACCAACTATCCGCTGCTCAACCCGGAGGTGACCCGCAAGGCCGTCTCCGAGGGCGGCATGAACTTCATCCGCGGGATCGATAACTTCGTTGAGGACTGGGAGCGGCTGGTCTCCGGAAAGCCGCCGGTGGGAACGGAGGACTACCGGGTCGGTGAGAATCTGGCCACGACGCCGGGCAAGGTGGTGTACCGCAACAATCTCATCGAGCTGATCCAGTACAGCCCGAGCACCGAGACGGTCCACGCCGAGCCGGTGCTGATCGTCCCGGCGTGGATCATGAAGTACTACATCCTCGACCTGTCGGCCGAGAATTCGCTGGTGCGCTATCTCGTGGACAATGGCCACACCGTGTTCATGATCTCCTGGCGCAATCCCGATTCCGAGGATCGGCACCTGGGCATGGACGATTACCGCACGCTGGGCCCGATGGCGGCGCTGGATGTCATCAACGAGATCGTGCCGGACCGCCAGGTCCACGGTGTGGGCTACTGCCTCGGCGGGACGCTGCTCAGCATCGCCGCCGCGGCGATGGGCCGCGACGGTGACGAGCGCCTGGCCTCGATGACGACCCTGGCGACCCAGGTGGACTTCACCGAGGCGGGGGAGCTGATGCTGTTCATCAGTGAAAGCGAGGTGGATCTGCTCGAGAACATGATGTGGGAGCAGGGCTATCTGGACGGTCACCAGATGGCGGGGGCATTCCAGCTGCTGCGCTCGAACGATCTGGTCTGGTCGCGCATGGTCCGCGAGTACCTGCTCGGCGAGCGCCAGCCGATGAACGACCTAATGGCCTGGAACGCAGACCTCACGCGCATGCCCTACCGCATGCACACGGAGTACCTGCGCCGCCTCTTCCTCAACAACGAGCTGGCCACCGGCCGCTACATCGTCAATGGCCGTCCGGTGGCGATCCCCGATATCCGCATGCCGATCTTCGCGGTCGGCACGGTCAAGGACCACGTTGCGCCATGGCACTCCGTGTACAAGATCCACCTGCTCGCGGACGTGGACGAGATCACCTTCGTGCTGACCAGCGGCGGACACAATGCCGGTATCGTCAGCGAGCCGGGGCACCCGCGGCGGCGTTTCCAGATGCACACCCACACCGAGGGCGATACCTACATCGACCCGGAGACCTGGCGGGACACGGTACCGACCCAGGACGGGTCGTGGTGGCCGGCATGGCAGGAGTGGCTGGCGGCGCACTCCTCGGAGCGGATCGCACCGCCGCCGATGGGCGGCAGCTCACACCCCCCGCTGAAGGATGCGCCGGGGGACTACGTGCTGCAGCGATAGGCGTTGCCCCCGGTGTGAGTCCCGGGGGCAGCGATCCTACTCCATCCCGAAGAACCCGTCCGGGGCGCAGAAGTCCGAGGACGCGTCGGTGTAGCCGTCCGGGCAGCTGCGCACGCTGGCCCCCTCCGGCGGGTCGTAGTTGCCGATGGTGTTGAATCCGCCGACGGCCTGCCATCCGGTGCCGAAGAGGTAGTCCGCGCCGCCGAAGACGTGATTGCCCTGCACGCCGCCGGTGATCAGGAAGTTGCTCCTGGCGATGCTGTAGCCGGTGCCGAGCTGGAGCTGGGCGTTCTCGTCGCCCTGCACGGCCTGGAGCTTGAATTTCCCCATGCCCATCTCGGCGAGGTCGAAGGACAGGCTGGCCTGGCCGCCGAAGACGTCGCCGTCCGACTGGACCTTCACGCTGCGGAAGCCCACGGCGATCTCGGGCAGGACCGACTTGCCGAAGGTCCACTCCACGCTCGCGAAGGCCTCGTCCTCGGTCTTCTCATCGTCGTAGTGGTGTGTCTCCTTCGGCACCCAGGAGTTGGGTACGCCGGCGTATGCCGCCGACCCGGTGGCCAGGAAGCCCGCCGCGGCGAGTACGAGGGAGAGGAGGATGCGGTGCATGAGCTGTCTCCGTAGTGTGTAGAACGGTATGGGTTAAGGCCGTACTGTTCGGCCGGTGCGGTGACCGCTCCCCGGCGAGCAGTCATTACCGGAGTGGCCGGGGTGCATGGCCCCGGCGTCTATCCCCGAGATGCTCCGGGGCCACGCCCGCTCCCCGTGGGCGTGGATCCCCGGTGCCCGGTTCAGACGGCTACAGGACATTCGGCACGCACAGTCCCGTGATGCCGTTGTAGCTGTAGCCCGATTGGCAGGAGCTCTCCGTGTCCGGATCGGGGAGATCGTAGTTGCCGATGGTGTTGAATCCGCCGACGGCCTGCCATCCGGTGCCGAAGAGGTAGTCCGCGCCGCCGAAGACGTGATTGCCCTGCACGCCGCCGGTGATCAGGAAGCTGCTCCTGGCGATGCTGTAGCCGGTGCCGAGCTGGAGCTGGGCATTCTCGTCGCCCTGCACGGCCTGGAGCTTGAACTTACCCATGCCCATCTCGGCGAGGTCGAAGGACAGGCTGGCCTGGCCGCCGAAGACGTCGCCGTCCGACTGGACCTTCACGCTGCGGAAGCCCACGGCGATCTCGGGCAGGACCGACTTGCCGAAGGTCCACTCCACGCTCGCGAAGGCCTCATCCTCGGTCTTCTCGGTGCCATAGGTATGAGTCTCGGGCGGTATGCCGATCGTGCCGGCGACGGCCGGGACGGTGGCCGACAGCAGGGTGAGGGCGGCGAAGATCAGCAGGATGCGGTTTCTCATGGTCGACTCCGTCTGTCTGCAGGCTGCATGTGAAATGCTCGTGGCCCTATGCCGTGGCAATGGCGTTGGCGATCGCCGTTCCGGCGCGCAACGCGAGGGCGCTGATGGTGAGCGACGGACTCTCGCCGCCCCCGCTGCTCGGGAACACGCTGGCGTCGACGATGTGCAGGTTGCCGTGGTCGTGGCTGCGCAGCTCGGCGTTCACGACCGAGGCGTGCGGATCACTGCCCATCCGGCAGGTGCCGAAGACGTGCGTTGCGGCGAAGTGGTCGTAGGCGCCGAACTCCTCCACGGGCTCGGAGGTGCCCGCGGCCTCCAGGATCCGGCGGCAGGTCCGGGCCATGAACGCCAGCCGCTGCAGCTCGCCCTCGCCGAGGTGACTGTGGATGCGCGCGAGCGGTACCCCGTGGTCGTCCCGGTCCTGTGGGTGCAGGTCCACGAAGGTGCCATTCGAGGGGAGCGATTCGCCCACCGCGCTCACCGACACGATGTCGCCGAGCTGCTCGCGGACGCCACGCTTGAGTTCGTGGCCGAAGCCGCCCACCACGCGCTGGGCATACTGGATCGGTCCGGAGAAACCGTTCTCGTTGGTGCTCACCGAGAATCGGCAGCCGCCGACGATGTCCGGGATGGCGTCCGGGCGATTGTAGTTCCAGCAGATGGAGTCCGAGGGCAGGCACTTGAAGCTGGCGATGGGGAGCTCCGCCAGGGCGCTGCTGCTCCAGAACAGCGTCTCCATGAAGTTCCGCCCGACCTGGCCGCTCCCGTTGGCGATGCCGTCCGGCCACGCCGGCGAGGCGGATGCCAGCAGCAGCCGTGGGGTCTCCACGGCACCGCCGGCGAGGATCACCCGTTCCACCGGGATGCGCTCGTCGGCGCCGCCCGTTGAGACCGCATGGACGGCGGTGATGCGACGGTCCGCACCGGTCTCCAGACGGGTCGCCTGCACCCCGGTGCGCAGGCGCAGGTGCCCGGTGGCCGCTGCGCGGCGGATGAAGGTGACATCCGCCGAGCCCTTGTCCCGGCGCGGGCAGCCGAGGTTGCAGTTGCCGCAGTAGTTGCAGGCGGGCCGCCCGTCGTGGGGGCGCGACAAAGCGGCGCGATCGTTCGCGACCCAGTCGAGCCCCAGCACCCGGGCGCCGCGGGCGAGACGGCGCCCGGCCGAGCCGATCGGGTGAGGCGGCTGGAAGTGGTCGCGGGAGCCGGGGCGGTCCTCGCCTGCGCCGGGGCCCGCGATGCCGATCAGCGTCTCCGCCTCGCGGTACCAGGGCTCCAGGGTGTCGTAGTCCAGCGGCCAGTCCGCGGCGACGCCGAAGCGCGAGCGCATGCGCATCGAGTGGCGATTGAGGCGGTGGGCCTCCCCGGTGTAATGGAGCGTGCTGCCGCCGACGCCGCGGACGTGGTGATAGCCGATGCCGCTGGGCCGTCGGCGCGGCCCGTCGTTCAGCCGGCCGGTCACGCGGTTCCATGAGCGCAGGTCGTTCCAGCGCGCCTCGAGCTGCTGCAGGGGCGCGAAGCGGTAGCTACCCTGGCTGCCGTCGCGGTGGGGGAAGCGCCGCGCCTCCCAGTCCGGGCGGCCGAGGCGGAAGTCGGTATCCGGGTCGAAGCGCGGCCCGGCCTCGAGCATGAGCACCGGTATGCCCCGCCGCGTGAGCGCCCACGCCGCGGCCGCGCCGCCGGGCCCCGAGCCGATGATGACGATGCGCGGCTCAGACATCGCCGTGCTCCAGGGCCATGAGCTCGTCGATGTAGCCGCGGGGCTGGGGGGTGTGGGTGAGGGGGCTGCCCGCCCAGCTCTCGGGGTGGGCGTAGTAGAGGGTCACCGCCCGGCGGCGGACATAGTCGTAGAACACCCGTGGTCCGCGGGAACCGTTCGCCTGGGCCATCCAGGCGACCACGCGGTGCCTCTGCCCGTCCGTAAGCCGGGAGAAATCGCCTCCGGCCTGATGATCCAGCCAGCGGCAGCCCTTGCGCAGCAGCGCTTCGGGCATGCCCTGCCCGAGGTGGCCGGCAAGCACTTCCTCGTGAACGCCCAGGTCCGACGCCCCCGGGGTGAAATCGTCCGCGGGGAGCAGGGTGTCGACGTAGGCGCCGAGGGTGCGGCGAATGTCCGGCGATGCCGCACGCACGCGGGCCATGGGCAGCGGCAACGCCACCCAGGCGAGTCCGACCAGTAGCTCCCGTCTGCTAAGCCCCATCACCGTGCCCCGGCGGCTATTCTTGTGATCGTCTGCGGATACGCTCGGGAAACAACGTAGTCCCCGGGCCTTACTCATGACTTACATATATCGCCGGCGAGCCGGGAATCGGGGGGCATCCGACCCGGTTATTCATACGATCGGAGAAGTCCGCCGGGCTGATGGCTGGGTCGGCGAGGGCATCTGTGCGGACGGTCAGCGTGTGCCGTCGCGGGCGCGATCGAGTGCGGTGTTGAGCTGCTCGGTGGGGAGTCGGTGGGCGGTATAGCCGCGACGGAGGGTGGACAGATACGCCAGATTCGGCGGGGCGAGGGGCGGGCGCGGGACCATGACGTAGACCCAGGCCGCCGGATCACCGCCGACGGCACGACGCACCGGCAGGCGAAGTCGGTCGTACACCTCCGGGTACTCCTCGAAGGCATCCAGCGCGGCGAGGCAATCGCCGGTGATCTGCCAGATCAGACCCTCGACCGAGGCACCGTTGCAGGGTGTCACGTCCGCTTCCCGGCGGAATTCAAGCCGGTAACCGGCGAGCGTCGCCCGCCCCTGAAGCCGCGCGCGAGGGCAGCGCTCGGTCATGC
>NZ_WNXE01000400.1:0-1593 GCF_010993615.1 Arhodomonas sp. KWT
ACCAGGCCCGCGAAGGTGAACGCCAGCGGCGCGCCGCCCATGGCCACGAGTGCGCCGCCGACGGGCCCGTTCGGGCCGAGCAGGAGCAGGAGGTAGAAGCCCAGAACCGTGGGCGGAAGCACCAGCGGCAGCGCTACCGTGGCCTCGACCAGGGTACGCCACCGCGACCGGGTGTGCGCCAGCCACCAGGCCAGCGGCGTCCCCAGCACCAGCAGGATGACCACCGTGGTGGCCGCCAGCTGCAGCGTCAGCACCAGTGCGTTCAGGTCCCCGGGATTCAGCACCCCTGCCCGCTCCCTGCCTGCGCCGTCCGGGTCACTCCGCCGCGGGACGGCGGTAGCCGTAACGCTCGATGATCGCCCCGGCCTCGGGGCCGTGGACAAAGTCGATGAAATCGCGCACCGCGGACCCGTCCTTCACGATAACGGCCTGCTGGCGTATCGGCTCGTACAGCGATTCCGGCACCACCCAGTGGCTGCCGCTGACCCCGCCGTCCGGCCCGATCACCTGGGACAGGGCCACGAAACCGACCGGGGCGTTGCCGCTGGCCACGAAGTGATACGTCTGGGCAATGTTCTCCCCCATGACCACCTTCGGCTGCAGCCGCTGCCACTCGCCGAGCGCCTCGAGGGTCTGCCGCGCGGCGAGCCCGTAGGGCGCGAGGCGCGGATTGGCGATCGCCAGCCGCTGGATCCCGTCCCCTTTCAGGGCCTCACGGCCGCCATCGAAGGCGTCCGTGTCCTTGCTCCAGAACACAATCCGGCCCTGGGCATAGGTGAAGCGGCTCCCCTTTACGATGTGGCCACCGGATTCAAGCTTGCGGGGCCGTTTGACGTCGGCGGCGAAGAACGCATCGAAGGGCGCACCGTTCACGATCTGGGAGTAATGCTTGCCGGTGGACCCGAACGCCAGGGTGACCTCGTTATCCGACGTTTTTTCATAACGCGCGACGATGTCCTGCATCGCGTGGGTGAAGTTCGAGGCCACCGCGACGTGGATCTCCGCCGCGCCCGCCAGTCCCGGAATCATCGCAAGGCAGGTGATCAGGACAGCGACCAGACGCGGGCGGGTGATAGGATCGGACATGACTCGACGCTCCCGGAGAGGTGTATTCGCAATGCACATTATTACATAACGAGACTGCCCGGCAAGGCCGGAGCCGGACGTGCCGGCCCCGGCGGCTCAGAACGGTGGCTGCTCGATACCCGGCTGCGTCGCGACGAGCGAGGGCCGCGAGGCGATCACACCGAGCCAGCTCGGCAACTCGCTGGCAATCCCTCGCCAGTCGAAGTCCGGCAGGCGGAAGTCGAGGAACTCCAGTGCCACCGCCACGGCGAGGCTGCCCATGTCGGGGCGGTCCACGACGGGCCGGACGACCCCGTCGAGCACGGCAACCCCGCGCACCAGGGCATCATGGCGACGCTGGATCACCGGATCGCTGTCGTCACCGTCCCGGAAACGGCGATGGACAACGATCCCCACAGCCGAGTCGATCAGCCCCTGGGCCAGCCCCAGCTTGCGATGGACCTCCTCGACACGGTCGAGAGGCATCAGGCGCGGCTCCGGGAAGCGGCGCTCCAGGTAGAGCGCGAT
>NZ_WNXE01000401.1:0-1586 GCF_010993615.1 Arhodomonas sp. KWT
GGCAGCCTCACCGACGAGGAGATCGGTGCCCTGGGCACCGCGCGGGCACCCGGTGACGTGACCATCGAGCACGACGATGACGGCGATATCGCCACCCTGGTCGTGAACCAGACCATCCCCATGTACGTGGACGCCGGAGGCCGCTTCGACATCGCCGCCGGCGGCTCCACCTATATCCAGGCGCTCAGCAACATCCGTGTCGGGACCGTCGACGTGGGCGATGACGCCCGGCTCCTGGCCAACGACAGCATCACCGTGGCCGACGGCGCGCCGGGCACGGTCACCGTCGGCGGCGACATTACCCTCGGGGCCTCCAATGGCTCGATCGGCGATGCCGACGGGGCCCCGCTGGCGCTGGATGTCGCGGGGACGCTCGGCGGTGTCTCCTCCTCCGGGGACGTGGCGCTGGAGTGGCTCAACGGCGACTTCGGCGTCGGCCGCGTGATCGTGGACGGCAGCGTCTACCTCGACGCCGCGGACGGCGATCTCTACCGCACGGTCGCCGATCTCAACGTCAGCGGCCAGTCGGTGACGCTCAAGGCCGACGGCGCGATCGGCGGGGCGGGGGCGCCCATCGACGTCCGCCTCACCGGCGTGGACGGTACCCTGGGCGCCGACAGCGGCGGCGACGCCTGGCTGACCAGCCCGGATGCCCTGACCCTCGGTAACGGGGAGATCGGCGGTGCCCTTACCCTGCGCGGTGACGCCGCGGTGGATGTCGCCGCCGATGCCCGTTTCGTCGTCGACGGGCATTTCGGGCTCACCGCCGCCTCCACCACCGTTGGCAGGGACGGCGGGTTCACGGCCTGGGAGGAGGCCGATTTCAATCTGGGCGACGGCGATCTGACCTTCCTGGAAGACGGCGGCATGACCGCCTGGGGCGGCCTCAGCGTGGTCTCCGGCGGCCTGAGCCTGCACCGGGACGCGAGCATTTCCGTGCCCGGCGCGACGGCCACCGTCACCACCGGTGACTGGCGTTTCGGGGAAGACACCGCGTTCTATTCAGATGGGCTGAACGCCGACATGGACAGCCTCACCATGGCGGCCGGCAGCCGGCTCAACGGTGATGACGGCGTGACCCTCCGGGTGGACGGCGACGCCCGCGTCGCGACCATCGACGTGGAAAGCGATGCACCCCTCGCGTTGGACGTCACCGGCGACATCACCGCCATTGCCGGCGACACCCCCAACCTCGTGACCTGGTCCGGCGGCAGGGTGGATGTAGATGCCGGCGGCGCCATCGGCACGGCGGACACGGCCCTCGCGATCAACGCGCCGACCTTCGAGCGCATCGAGGCCGGGGGCGGGGATGCGTACCTGACCTGGACGTCCGATACCACCGGCGGGCGCATCGAGGCCGCCGGGACGGTCACGCTCAACGGCGATCAGGCCGTCGATGCCGATACCGTGACCGCCCGCACGGGGGAGGTGACCGCCGATCTCGGCGCGTTCACCGCCGGGACCGTGAGCGCCGGCGATGCGGTGACCCTGACCACCGCGCGGGGGCTCGATATCGGCACGGCGCATGCCGCCACCTCGCTGACTGCGGATAACGCCGACGGCGTCTTCGCGCTGGACGAGGCGGT
>NZ_WNXE01000402.1:0-1583 GCF_010993615.1 Arhodomonas sp. KWT
ATCAGGTTCGGGTCACCGCCCAGCTCCTGCATCGCATCGCGCATCGCCGCGAGGTCCACCACCGCAGGGACGCCGGTGAAGTCCTGGAGCACCACGCGTGCGGGCGTGAAGGCGATCTGGTCGGACGGCTCCGCCTTCGCCTGCCAGTTGAGCACGGACCGGACGTGATCGGCGGTGACCGCCTCGCCGTCTTCCTTGCGCAGCAGGTTCTCGAGGAGGATCTTCAGCGAGTAGGGGAGGCGGTCGACGTCGTGCTGACCCTTGAGGGCGTCGAGGCTGTGGATGTCGTAGGTTTTCCCGCCGACCTCCAGCGTGGATTTTGTATTGAAGCTGTTGCTCATTTTACCTCCCAGTGCGAGTGCGGGCAGTCAGCCCCGCGGCTTCGGCCTTGTCTCCCTGCCGTTGCCGGGCGGTGATGCACTGCGTGTCCATTGGATGTGCTAGCTCAAAGCGCAGGCTATGATACACGAGGAAAGTATTGATGTGGCAGTGCGGTAGCGCCATCGGCGACACACCCGTGCGCGCTCAGGTGGTCGCCAGGGCCTCGCGCGCGCGCTCAATGAGGCGGTGACGGGAGCAGACCAGCCGCCAGCGGCTGCCGCCGGTCTGACGCCACAATGCGGCGGCGCGTAACGCACTGAGCAGCAGGGCGCGTATCGCCGCGGCGTTGCGGCCGTCCTCCAGGTGCGCGCGCTCGCCCTGGACCATGATCCGGGGCCGCAGCGTGCTCACCGTCTCGGAGTATAGATCGCCCAGATTGTGGAGGACGTTGTCGTGGCGCACCGAGCCGAAATAGCTCGCCTGTTCCGCCGCGGTGCGCAGTCCGGAGACGACCCGGGGGAAGCGCCGGCGGTCGCTGGAGAGCCGGCGCTCCAGATGCAGGACGGTGACGAGATAGCGGGTGAGCTGGGCCTCGCGGGGTGCGCTGAGCTGTTCGACGAGCAGGCGCAGGCCCGGATAGAGGGCCTCGCGGCCGCCGTAGAGATCCGCCACGCCCCCATCCATCGTCCCGAGCAGGCCCCGCAGGCAGGGCTCCATCCGCCTGGGGTCAGCGTGGCCGTGGGCGGCTATGGCGCGTACCTGCTCCAGGGCCTGGAGAATCCCGGCAAGGGCCAGCACCTGATCCATTTCACGCGACGCCACGCACGACCTCCGGGGTGTTGCCGGCGAGGCGTTCCTGGATGATGCCGCCGCCCAGGCAGCGCTCACCGTCGTAGAAGACCGCGGACTGCCCGGGCACCACCGCGCGCTGCGGTGTCTCGAAGGTGACACGGACGGTGTCGCCTTCCGGGGTCAGGCGACAGGGCTGGTCGGGCTGGCGGTAGCGGGTCCTGGCGGTGCACCGCAGCGGTCCCGCCGGGCCTTCCCCGTCCACCCAGCAGAGCTCGCCGGCACGCAGGCCGGTGCTGAGCAGCAGCGGGTGGTCGTGGCCCTGGCCGACGATCAGCCGGTTGCCGGTCATGTCCTTGTCGACCACGTACCAGGCCCCGTCGCCGTGCCCGGCGCGCCCGCCAAGGGCGAGGCCGCGGCGCTGGCCAAGCGTGTAGAAGGCCAGGCCCTGGTGGCGGCCGACGACCTCGCCG
>NZ_WNXE01000403.1:0-1571 GCF_010993615.1 Arhodomonas sp. KWT
TTCGCCGAGCAGTACGCGCTCGTGGTGCTGGACTGCCCGCCGGGGCTGTCCCGCTTCGCCGAGCAGGTCGCGCGGGCCGCGGACCGGGTGCTGGTGCCGGTGGTGCCGAGCCCGCTGTCGCTGCGGGCGTGGACGCAGATGCGCGAGCACCTGGGCGGCAAGAAGGCGGTGCGCCGGCGGCTCTCCCCGTTCTTCAGCCTGGTGGACCGTCGCCGCCGCCTGCACCGGGACTGGCTGGCGGAGCCGCCCGCGGCCTTCGAGGGCCTGATGGCCGGTTGGATCCCCTACGCCAGCGTGGTCGAGCGCATGGGCCTGGAGCAGGCCCCGGTGGGGACGTTCGCCCCGCGCAGCGCCGCCGCCAGGGCGTATGCCGGTCTCTGGACCGAGGTCGCCGCCGGGTTCGGACGCTGATCCCCGCCCGCGGGGATCAGCCGGCGGCCGCGACCGGTGCAGCGTCCCGCTCGCCCGTCCAGGGCGTCCAGTGTCCGGCGCGGTGGTAACGCCACGCGAGCTGTCCGGACTCGTCCAGTGCCAGCAGGTGTGCCCAGCGGTTGTCGAACATCGCGCGGACGTCGTCATGGCGCCGCAGGGCCCCGTCTATGGCCGCCGTCGGGGCCTCGATGACCACCGTCAGCCGCAGGGGGTGGTGGGCGGATCGGTCGCCGTCGTGTACCGACTGCCAGGGCAGTCCGGTACGCAGGGCACCACCGTTGCCCTCGACCACGCCGATCCCCCCGGTGACGTTGTGCAGGACCTTGCTGCCCCCGCCGAACGTGTCCGGCGCCACCGTCGAGCCGTAATACTGCAGGTTGATCCAGCTCGCCACGACGACCGGCGCCGTCAGGATCTGCTCGAGGACGCGGAACCCCTCATCATCGCGCCATTCGTAGCTGTGCAGAAAGGCCCGGCCGCCGAGGTCCCGGCCGCGGGTGCGGTGCCTCGGTGCCACGATGAAGGCGCTGCAGCCGGCCAGTCCCCACTCCGGGCGCAGCTCGGCCCAGTTGCGGCCCCGGGCGGCGACGTCCGACCCGCGCCTGGCCCGGGGCAGCCGCCGCGCCCGTTCGTCGCGGGCGAGTTCACCGGCGGTGTCGAACCGCTGCGCGAGCCTCGCCACGTCATCCCGGTGTGCGGATGACGGTGCGTCACCGTCGAAGAGCGTGACCCGGTCCGACGTGGTGTCGTGGAGCGCACCCACGAAAAGCGTGTCCGCGGGGATCGGTATGCCACGCCCGGCCAGCCGTGCCCTGACCTCCGGGTCGTTGAGCAGGCCGGCGAGCGCTCTGGCGTTGACGTCCCCGGCGTGCCCGCCGCAGGCGCCGCACTGCAGCGTGCCGGCGTGCGGATTGTTGCTGACCCCGGCGCCGTGGCCGACGAAGACCACCAGCCGGGCGAAGTTGTCCGTGAGCGACATGGCCCGGAGGATGGACTCGGCGGTCTCCGCGCGTTCCTCCGGGCCGAGACCCGGGATGGCCGGGGCGGGGCCGGCGCCGGCGCGGCGCCGGTGCAGACCGAGGCTGTCGCCCAGCAGCTTGCCGGCGTAGACGGGGCCCATCGACTCCACGAACGCGAAG
>NZ_WNXE01000404.1:0-1568 GCF_010993615.1 Arhodomonas sp. KWT
GCCGACTACTGGGACGACCTGGTCGGCTGGGAATCCCGCCTCGAGCGCGAGGGCCACTTCTACAACCGTCTGATCGGGTCCCAGGGCGCGAAGGACGTCCTCGACATCGCCTCGGGCACGGGCGTGAACGCCGTCTCGTTGGCCCGCGCGGGCTTCAACGTCACCGCCGTGGACGGCTCCGAGAACATGATCGCGAAGACGCGGGAGAACGCGAAGAAGTATGGCGTTTCCTTCGTCGATTCGAAGGCCGTGGACTGGCTGTCGCTCGACAAGGTCCTGGGCACGGAGCGCTATGACGCCGTCGTCTGCCTCGGCAACTCCTTCACCCACCTGTTCGACCACGAGCAGCGGCGTGATGCCCTGCAGGCGATCCTCGCCGTGCTCCGTCCGGGCGGGATGCTGGTGATGGACCAGCGCAACTACGACACCATGCTCGACGAAGGCTACAGCTCGAAGCACGAGTTCTGCTATACGGGTGCGGGCGTGGATGTCGGCCCGGCCGAGCTCAACCGCCGGCTCGCGAAGTTCGAGTACCGTTTTCCGGACGGCGCGACGTTCCAGCTGAACATGTACCCGCTGCGCCAGGATTACCTGACGCACCTCCTCGAGGATGCGGGCTTCATCAACGTGGAGCGTTTCGGCGACCTGCAGCGGCCCTACGATCGCCGCAACGTGGACTTCGTCCAGCAGGTGGCCTTCCGCCCGCGCTAAAACACGCCCACCGCGGCCGGGGCCCGTCAACGCCCGGCCGCCCACGGGTCGGTTGCGCGGCGGCGAACGTCGCCGTCGCGCGACATCCCCCTCGCACGGCCCTGAACCCCATTCGACACCTTTGCGGCAGCGCGTAGGCTTCGGCGATAATGCGCCCTTTACTGGCCGCCATCGGATCACCCCCTCCCCATGTCAGAGACCCCCGCGGATCACCTGGTGCGAACGGTCGAGGTCGGCGCGACCACCTTCACGTTGCTGGGCACCGCCCATGTCTCCCCGGAGAGCGTGGCCGACGTGCGCCGCGAGATCGATACGGGGCGCTACGACGCCGTCGCTGTCGAGCTTTGCGAGAGCCGTCACAACGCCCTCATGAATCCCCGCGCGCTTGAGGAGATGGATCTCTTCCATGTCATCCGGACCGGCAAGGCCGGAATGGTGGCGGCGAGCCTGGCGCTGGGCGCCTATCAGCAGCGGCTCGCGGAGCAGTTCCAGATCCGCCCGGGTGCCGAGATGGAGGCGGCGATCCAGCGCGCCCGCGACGGCGGGCTGCCGCTGTATCTCGTGGACCGCGAGATCGGTGTCACCCTCAAGCGCATCTACCGGCGCACGCCCTGGTGGCAGCGGCTGATGCTGGTCTCGGGGCTGTTCGCGAGCCTGTTCTCCCGCGAGCGCATCGACGCGGAGGAGATCGAGCGGCTCAAGGAGGGGGATATCCTGGAATCCACCTTCTCGGAGTTCGCCGACCGCTCCCGGGTGCTCTACGACACCCTCATCCACGAACGGGACCGCTTCATGGCGGCGCGCCTGCTGAGCGAGGCGGCGGAGCACCGGCCGCGCCACGTGCTCGCCGTCGTCGG
>NZ_WNXE01000405.1:0-1566 GCF_010993615.1 Arhodomonas sp. KWT
GCCGACTACTGGGACGACCTGGTCGGCTGGGAATCCCGCCTCGAGCGCGAGGGCCACTTCTACAACCGTCTGATCGGCTCCCAGGGCGCGAAGGATGTCCTCGACATCGCCTCGGGCACGGGCGTGAATGCCGTCTCGCTGGCCCGCGCGGGCTTCAACGTCACCGCCGCCGACGGCTCCGAGAACATGATCGCCAAGACGCGGGAGAACGCGAAGGACTACGGTGTCTCCTTCGTGGATTCGAAGGTCGTGGACTGGCTGTCGCTGGACAAGACCCTGGGCACGGAGCGTTATGACGCCGTCGTCTGCCTCGGCAACTCGTTCACCCATCTGTTCGATCACGAGGAGCGGCGCGACGCCCTGCAGGCGATCCTCGCCGTACTCCGTCCGGGCGGCATGCTGGTGATGGACCAGCGCAACTACGACACCATGCTCGACGAGGGCTACAGCTCCAAGCACGAGTACTGCTACACCGGCGATGGTGTGGACGTCGGTCCCGCCGAGCTCAACCGTCGGCTCGCGAAGTTCGAGTATCGCTTCCCCGACGGTGCGACCTTCCAGCTGAACATGTACCCGCTGCGCCAGGACTACCTGACGCACCTCCTCGAGGACGCGGGCTTCATCAACGTGGAGCGTTTCGGCGACCTGCAGCGGCCCTACGACCGCCGCAACGTGGACTTCGTCCAGCAGGTGGCCTTCCGCCCGCGGTAACGCCCCTGCCCGCCGGGCCCCGTCCGGGGTCCGGCCGCGATACGGGCCGATTGCGCGGCGGCGGGCGTCGCCGCCGCGCGACACCCCGCTCCAGCGGTTTGAAATGGTGCCCGACGCCTTTGCGGCGGTGCGCCGGCTTCGGCGATAATGCGGCCTTTACTGGCCGCCATCGGATCACCCCCTCCCCATGTCAGAGACCCCCGCGGATCACCTGGTGCGTACGGTCGAGGTCGGCGCGACCACCTTCACGCTGCTGGGCACGGCCCACGTCTCTCCGGAGAGCGTGGCCGACGTGCGTCGCGAGATCGATACGGAGCGTTACGACGCCGTCGCGGTCGAGCTCTGCGAGAGCCGTCACAATGCCCTCATGAATCCCCGCTCGCTCGAGGAGATGGATCTCTTCCACGTCATCCGTACCGGCAAGGCCGGTATGGTGGCGGCGAGCCTGGCGCTGGGCGCCTATCAGCAGCGGCTCGCGGAGCAGTTCCAGATCCGCCCGGGTGCGGAGATGGAGGCGGCGATCCAGCGTGCCCGCGACGAGGCGCTGCCGCTGTACCTCGTCGACCGCGAGATCGGCGTCACCCTCAAGCGCATCTACCGGCGCACGCCCTGGTGGCAGCGGCTGATGCTGGTCTCGGGGCTGTTCGCCAGCCTGTTCTCCCGGGAGCGCATCGACGCCGAGGAGATCGAGCGGCTCAAGGAAGGCGACATCCTGGAGTCCACCTTCTCGGAGTTCGCCGACCGCTCGAGGGTGCTCTACGACACCCTCATCCACGAGCGGGACCGCTTCATGGCGGCGCGCCTGCTGAGCGAGGCGGCGGAGCACCGGCCGCGCCACGTGCTCGCCGTCGTCGG
>NZ_WNXE01000406.1:0-1559 GCF_010993615.1 Arhodomonas sp. KWT
CGCCCGTTCCGGGACGTCCTGCTGGGGCTGTTCTTCGTCACCGTGGGCATGCTGCTGGACCTGTCGGTCGTCGCCGATCACTGGCTCGGCGTGCTCGCCGTGGTAGCCGGGTTCATGGCCCTGAAACTCGGCGCGATCTACGGCCTCGCCCGGCTCGGCCGCAACGACCCGCGGGTGGCGATGCGCACCGCCGTGATCCTCGCCGGCGGCGGCGAATTCGGCTTCGCCCTGCTCTCCCTCGGCCTCTCGCAGGCGGTGCTCGACCCGGTGGCGGGCCAGATCACCCTCGCCGCCGTGGTGCTCAGCATGGCGGTGGTGCCGGTGATGGTGCGCCACAACGAGCACATCGCCCACGGCCTCGTGGATACCGGCGAGTCCTCTCACGGCTCGGTCACCGAGCGCCAGGTGGCCGCCCACGCGGCCGCGCTGACGGACCACGTGATCATTGCCGGCTACGGGCGCACCGGGCAGAACGTGGCGCGCTTCCTGGAGGAGGAAGGCATCCCCTATCTCGCCCTGGACCTCGACCCGGCCCGCGTGCGCGAGGCCCAGGCCGCCGGCGAGCGGGTGCAGTTCGGCGACTCCGCGCGCCAGGAGATCCTCGCCGCAGCGGGGCTCGAGCGCGCACGCATGGTGGTGCTGACCTACAACGATCCCACTGCCACGCTCAACGTCCTCGAGCACGTGCGCGGACGCCATCCGCAGCTACCGGTGGTGGTGCGCACCCGCGACGACGTCTGGCTGGAGCGTTTCCACCGGGCGGGGGCCACCGCCATCGTTCCCGAGGTGCTGGAGGCGAGCCTGATGCTCGCCACCCACGCGCTGACCCTGCTCGACATCCCGCTGACCCGGATCTTCCGCTACGTGCGCGACGTCCGCGCCAACCGCTACCAGATGCTGCGCGGCTACTTCCACGGCGAGGAGCGGGTCGACCTCGAGAAGGCGGACCGCTTCCGCGAACAGCTCCACGCGGTGACCCTGCCGGAACGGGCGTACGGTGTGGGCAAGCGCCTGGAGGAGCTGCGCCTGGAGGAGATCGGCGTGAACGTGACGGCGGTGCGCCGCGGCGGCATCCGCGGGCCTCAGCCCGAGCCGGACACCCAGCTCCGCAGCGGCGACGTGCTGGTGCTCTACGCGACCCCGGAGAACCTGGAACAGGCGGAACGGATGCTGCTCGGGGGGCTGCGCTAGTCAGTGAGCGATCACAGCCAGAACCGCGACGATCCAGACGTGCGGCATCGCCGGTGCGCCGTCATCAAGCCCATAAACAGCGGCGGGACCGCATTCATTGCCCATCCGCAGGCGATGACCACACGCACCGGCCCGCCGCCCAGCGAGGCGGCGGCCGGGTACTCGTTCACGCCCACGGAACACACGCCGTGCCGGGGCACCGAAACGTGGACCGGTTCCGCGACCGCGGGACCTCGTGGCACCGCGCTCACACGGTGACACCGGCGCGGCACGCGGGCTTTCACAAGCCCCGCGCATTAGCCGCCAGTCGCGTACGCCGGCTTTTCCATGGATCGCCCGCCGAGCATGAACACAACGACCGCAATCAC
>NZ_WNXE01000407.1:0-1558 GCF_010993615.1 Arhodomonas sp. KWT
CACTGCAGGCCCGGCTGCAGCTCGGCGAGAACCTGACCGCCTATTTCGGCTCACGTGTCGCCGCCAGCGGCGATGCCGTCGCCGGGCGTGTCCAGGGCGGTCTGACCCTGCTCTGGTAGCAGCGTGCCCGTTCCCGTGATCGGCGACCGCGACGGGGACGGGCCCCGGAATGACCCGTCACACGACGACGCCCCGGGGCGCATCGACCCGGCTCGTCGCGAGGCCACCACGCCCTCGCCGGACGGGCGAGGACTTATGAATCCGGACACCAGGTGGTAACCTTGCGGCCGGATCAGGGGCACAGGCGGAAACGGTGCTGGAAGCCAGGGAACTCGTGGTCTCCCGCGGGGAGACCGTGCTCATCGACGGACTCGACCTCACGGTGGCGCCGGGGGAGGTGCTGCTGGTCGCCGGCCCCAACGGCAGCGGCAAGACCACGTTGCTGCGCACCCTCGCCGGTCTCACCCTGCCCGAGGAGGGCAGCGTGCACTGGGCCGGCGGGAACGTCCGCCGCGACGGCGGCACTTACCGTCAGGCACTGATCTGGATCGGCCACCAGCCCGGAATCAAGCTGGAGCTCACCCCTCGGGAGAACCTGCGGGTGTTCGCCAGCCTCCACGGCGGCGAGGGTGACCGCGATGCCGCGCTCACCCGCATGGGTCTTGGCGAGCGCCTGGACACGCCCTGCCGCCACCTCTCCGCCGGCCAGCGCCGCCGGGTCATGCTGGCACGGCTGCTCATCGAGCCGGCCAGCGCCTGGATCCTGGACGAGCCCTACACCGCCCTCGACCGCCACGCGGTGGAGGCGCTCGAGGCGCGGCTCGCCGAGCACGCCGCCGCGGGGGGCATCACCGTGATGACCTCCCACCAGCCGGTCATGCTCGAGGGCGTGAACCTGCGCCACCTGGAGCTCGGCCATGGATGAGATCCGCCTCGTGCCGGCCTTCCTGGCGGTACTGCGCCGGGACCTCTCCCTGGCCCTGCGCGCCCCCGGGGAGCTCGCCAATCCGGTGATCTTCTTCGTGATGATCGCGAGCCTCTTCCCCCTCGCGGTGAGCGCGGCCTCGGAGACCCTGCGCCAGATCTCCCCCGGGGTGATCTGGGTCGCGGCGCTGCTGGCGTCGCTGATCTCCATGGAGCAGCTCTTCCGCGGGGACTTCGAGGACGGCACCCTGGAGCAGTTCGCCCTCGCGCCCCAGCCCCTCGCCGTACTCGTGCTCGCCAAGCTCTGCGCCCACTGGCTGATCACCGGCCTGCCGCTGGTGATCGTCTCGCCGCTGCTGGCGCTGTTCATGCACTACCCCTGGCAGGCACTGCCGCAGCTGATGGCGGGGCTCGCCCTGGGCACACCGGTGCTCGGCGCCCTGGGTGCCGTCGGCCTGTCGCTGACCGTGGGGGTGCGCCGTGGCGGGCTGCTGCTGGCGCTGCTGGTGCTGCCGCTGTACGTGCCGGTGCTGATCTTCGGCGCGGGCTCAGCGGACGCCGCGGCCTCCGGGCTCGGCGTGACCGGCCAGCTCGAGCTGCTCGGCGCGATGGCCGCCCTCGCCCTGACCCTGGC
>NZ_WNXE01000408.1:0-1556 GCF_010993615.1 Arhodomonas sp. KWT
GCCACCGCCACGGCGGCGAAGCTCATCAACGCCAGGGCCATGAGCGCCCACGCGAGCGGGCCGGGCGCGGGCGGCGGTGGCAGAGTGGTCCCGGTCGCCGCGGTGGTCAGCGCGTGCAGGGCGAAGTAACCCAGCGTGGTCGCCAGGGCGTAGAGCGATGTGCGCCGGGTGAGTGCCCGGGGTGCGTGATCGGCGAAGCCCTGCGCCAGCAGGTAGGCGACGCCGAGGATCAGGATCAGTCCGAGGGCGATCACCTGGGGTGGCTTGGATTCGAGTCCGAACAGCAGGCCAACACCGATGTAGGTCGCGAGCGCCGTGGCGAAGGCGCCGCCGACCGCAGTCAGTCCCGGTACCGCCACGGGGCCCGGCCGGCGCGCCGCGGTGACCTGATCGACGCCCGAGCCGGAGGCGAGGAACGCGTGCGCCTTGTACAGCGAGTGGGCGATCAGGTGCAGCAGGGCGAGGGGGAAGAGGCCCAGGCCGCACTGCATGACCATGAAGCCCATCTGTCCCACGGTGGACCAGGCGAGCGAGGTCTTCACCGCCGGCTGGGTGAGCATCACCATCGCCCCGAACAGGGCGGTGAAGCCCCCGAGGGCCACCAGTGCCGCCATGACCAGCGGCGCCTGCAGGATGACGTCGGCGAAGCGGATCAGCAGGAAGCCGCCGGCGTTGATCACCCCCGCATGCAGCAGCGCCGAGACCGGGGTAGGGGCCTCCATGACCTCCGTGAGCCAGCCGTGGGTCGGGAACTGGGCGGATTTGAGCGCGGCGGCGAGGGCGAGCAGGAGTGCCGCCCAGCGCATGGCCGTGGTGGCGGACTCAGTGCCTGCGGCGGCCAGGATCGCGGCGATGTCGCCGCTGCCGCAGGCGACAGCCAGGATCACGGCCGCCCCGCAGAGGGCGGCGTCCCCGAGACGGGCCATCACGAACTTCTTGCGTGCCGCCAGCCGGGCCCGGCGCCGTTGCGGATAGAACAGCAGCAGCCGGTGCAGGCAGACGCTGGTGGCGATCCACGCCGCCACGAGCAGGAGCAGGTGCCCGGAGATCACCAGCAGCATCACCGACGACAGCGTGGCGCAAAGCCACCCCGTGAACGCGCCCTCGCGGGCCTCGCCGTCCATGTAGCTCGCCGTGTAGCGCAGCACCACCCAGCCGACCAAGGTAACGAGGGCGAGGAGGGAGGCGCTCACCGCATCCAGCCGGATGCCGGTGACTGTCGTCGGCCCGGACCACGCGAGGACCCCGACGGCGACCGCCGCCGCGGCAACGGCGAGCAGTGCCGCCACCTGCGCGGCGCGCGCCACCCCGAGCGGGCGCCGGCCGGGGCGCAGCAGGCCGAAAGCGGCGGCGACGGCCAGGGCTATGGGGGCCAGGGCGGGCAGGGCTTGAATGGGCATGATGGACTCTCTCGCGTGAATGCCTGGGTGTTGTACCAAGCTCCGGGAGAGATAAAAAATTCATTGTTTGCCCGTTTTAGTTAAATAAAATAGAACGGTATGCAGCAGCTCAACTATCACCACCTGCGCTATTTCTGGGCGGTGGCACACGAGGGC
>NZ_WNXE01000409.1:0-1556 GCF_010993615.1 Arhodomonas sp. KWT
CTCTTCGTCAAGCTCGGCACCCAGCACTGCCCGGACTGCGACATCCCCATCCGCGCGCAGACCGCGGACGCCATCGTGGCGCAGCTCCTCGACGAGCACCGCGGCGCCCGCCTGCGCCTGCTGGCGCCGCTGGTGATCGCCCGCAAGGGCTACTACACGGACCTCGCCAAGTGGGCCGCGGGCAAGGGCTTCACCCACCTGCGCGTGGACGGCAGCGACATGCCCACCGGCGACTGGCCGCGTCTGGACCGCTACCAGGAGCACGACATCGATCTCCCGGTCGCCGAGGTCGACGCCGAGCCGGGCAACGAGGACGGGCTCCGCGAGGCCCTGGAGCACGCCCTCGCCCACGGCCACGGCACGGTGCGCGTCGTCCACGACGGCGGCGAGGCCCTGCTGTCCACGGAGCGCGCCTGCCCCGGCTGCGGCCAGAGCTTCGCGCCCCTGGACCCGCGGCTGTTCTCGTACAACTCACGCCACGGCTGGTGCCCGGAATGCTACGGCACCGGCGAAATGCTCGCCGGCTTCGACGCGGAACAGACCGGCGAGGAGCGCTCGTGGCGGAACGTGGACGAGGGCGAGGTCACCGTCTGCCCCGCCTGCGACGGCCGGCGCCTCAACCCCACCGCCCTCGCCGTGCGGTTCACCGGCCGGAGCATCGCGGCCTTCACCGGGGAGTCGGTGACCGATGCCCGCGAGACCTTCGGGACCCTCACCCTGGACGAGCGCGAGGGCGAGATCGCCCGGGACATCCTCCCGGAGATCCGCAACCGCCTGGACTTCCTCCGCGAGGTCGGCCTCGGCTACCTCACCCTCGACCGGGCGGCGCCCACCCTCTCCGGAGGCGAGGCCCAGCGCATCCGGCTCGCCGCACAGCTCGGGTCCAACCTCCAGGGCGTGTGCTACATCATGGACGAGCCGACCATCGGGCTGCACCCGCGGGACAACCGCATGCTCCTCGACACCCTCGGCCGCCTGGAGGGCAAGGGCAACACTATCGTCGTGGTGGAGCACGACGAGGAGACCATACGCCGCGCCGAGCACGTCATCGACCTCGGGCCCGGCGCCGGCGTCCATGGCGGCCGGGTCGTGGCCGCGGGACCTGTGGACAGCCTCCTCGCGAACCCCGACTCGGTGACCGGCCGCGCCCTCGCCGAACCCCTGCGCCATCCCCTGCGCGGCAGCCGCCGCACCGACGAGCCGGAGGCCGAGGTCCAGGTGCGCGGGGCGCACCGGCACAACCTCCACTACGTCGATGCCCGGGTGCCGCTGTCCCGCCTGGTGGCGGTCACCGGCGTCTCCGGTTCCGGGAAGTCCACGCTGGTGCGCGACGTCCTCCACGGCAACCTGCGCCGCCTGGTCGCCACGCGGCGCGGCGAGACGCCGCCGGCACCTCAGGGCTGCGAGGCGGTGACGGGCTGGGAGCCGGTGGAACGGGTACTGGAAGTCGACCAGACGCCCATCGGCAAGACTCCCCGTTCCTGCCCCGCCACGTATGTGGGCATCTGGGACGATATCCGGCGGCTGTTCGCCGAGACGGAGGAGGCACGCATCCG
>NZ_WNXE01000040.1:0-12081 GCF_010993615.1 Arhodomonas sp. KWT
CTGCGGGTCTACGAGCTGCCCCACGGCAGCCGCAACGCCCGCGGCAAGCCGGTGGTGAATCTCCTGCCGCTGGAGTCCGACGAGCGGATCAGCGCGGTGCTGCCGATCCGCGAGTTCGACGACGACCATTTCGTGTTCATGGCGACCCGGAATGGTACGGTGAAGAAGACGCCGCTGTCGCATTTCTCGCGGCTGCGCTCGAGCGGAATCATCGCGCTGAACCTCGGCGAGGACGACGCCCTGGTCAACGTTGGCGTCACCAACGGCGAGCGCGAGGTCATGCTGGTGACCGACGCCGGCAAGGCCATCCGCTTCGGCGAGGCCGACGTGCGGCCGATGGGGCGTACCGCCACCGGCGTGCGCGGGATTCGCCTCGACCCGGGGCAGGCGGTGATCCAGCTGCTGATCCTGGGCGACGGTGACGTGCTCACCGCCACCGAGAACGGTTACGGCAAGCGCACCGCCGTGAGCGACTACCCCATCCGCGGTCGTGGCGGCCGCGGCGTGATATCGATCCAGACCTCGGAGCGCAACGGCGGCGTGGTCGGTGCCGCCCAGGTCGTGGACGGCGACGAGATCATGATGATCACCAATGCCGGCACCCTGGTGCGCACCCGCGTCGACGAGGTATCGCGGCTGGGGCGCAACACCCAGGGCGTGATGCTCATCCGCCTGAGCGAGGGCGAGCACCTGGTCGGGGTGGCGCGCATCGAGGTGCTGGATGACGACGAGGAGGGCGCCGACGCCGAGTAGACGCCGGCGCGCCAACGGTTTTCGCAAGCTGTCAGGAGCGAGATTGTATGTCGCGCGTGTATAACTTCAGCGCGGGTCCCGGAGCGCTACCCGAAGAGGTCCTGCGTCAGGCCCAGGAAGAACTGGTCGACTGGCAGGGCTCCGGCATGTCGGTGATGGAGATGAGCCATCGCGGCAAGGAGTTCGTGTCCATCGCCTCCGAGGCCGAGGCCGACCTGCGCGAGCTGCTCGCGGTCCCGGACAACTACCGGGTGCTCTTTCTCCAGGGCGGTGCCTCCGGCCAGTTCTCGGCGGTGCCGATGAACCTGCTGCGCGGGCGCGGCTCCGCCGACTACGTGAATACCGGCAACTGGTCCAAGAAGGCCATCGCCGAAGCGCGCAAGTACTGCGAGGTCAATGTCGTCGCCGAGGGCGGCAACGGCGACCCCATGTCCATCCCGGCGCTCGAGAGCTGGCAGCGCTCCAGCGACGCCGCCTACCTCCACTACACGCCCAACGAGACCATCAGCGGCGTGGAGTTCCACTGGGTCCCGGATGTCGGCGAGGTCCCGCTGGTCGCGGACATGTCCTCGACGCTCCTTTCCCGGCCCATCGACGTCTCGAAGTTCGGGATGATCTACGCCGGCGCCCAGAAGAACATCGGCCCGGCGGGCGTGACCGTGGTTATCGTGCGCGAGGACCTGCTCGGTTCGGCGATGGCCGAGACCCCGGCGATCCTCGACTACCAGAAGATGGCCGAGTCCGACTCCATGGCGAATACGCCGCCGACCTTCGCCTGGTACATGGCGGGGCTGGTGTTCAAGTGGCTCAAGCGCCAGGGTGGCCTCGAGGCCATGGCCGAGATCAACCGGCGCAAGGCCGGCAAGCTCTACGACGCCATCGACGCCTCCGGCTTCTACCGCAATCCCGTGGACCCGGACTGCCGGTCCTGGATGAATGTGCCCTTCGTGCTGGCGGACGAGTCGCTCAACGACACCTTCCTCAGCGAGGCGAAGGCGGCTGGGCTCGCCACCCTCAAGGGCCATCGCAGTGTCGGCGGCATGCGGGCGAGCATCTACAACGCGATGCCCGAGGCGGGCGTCGACGCCCTCGTGTCGTTCATGCAGGACTTCGAGCGCCGCCACGGCTGAGGCCGGCGGCACGGCGAACGGAAGAAAGCAGGAGCGCTGATGTACAAGATACTCACTCTCAACAATATCTCCGTTAAGGGGCTCGACCGACTGCCGCGGGAGCGCTACGAGGCGTCCTCGGAGATCCAGCACCCGGACGGCATTCTGCTGCGCTCGCACAAGATGCACGGCATGGCCCTGCCGGAGACGGTGAAGGCCGTGGCGCGTGCCGGTGCCGGCGTGAACAACGTGCCGGTGGACGAGCTCAGCCATCGCGGTATCCCGGTGTTCAATACCCCCGGTGCCAACGCCAACGCGGTCAAGGAGCTGGTGGTCGCCGGGCTGCTGCTCGCCGCCCGCAACATCTGCCCGGCGTGGGCCTTCGCCCGCGGCCTGGAAGGCGACGATGCCGAGATCAACCGTCAGGCCGAGTCCGGCAAGAAGCAGTTCGTCGGCTTCGAGCTGCCGGGCCGCACCCTCGGCGTGATCGGCCTAGGTGCCATCGGCGTGCAGGTGGCCAACGCGGCCCGCGCGCTGGGCATGAAGGTCATCGGTTACGACCCGCAGATCACCATCCACAGCGCGTGGAAGCTGGAGGCGGACGTGCGCCGGGCGCACAGCGTCGACGAGGTGTTCGCCGAGTCCGACGCGATCACCCTGCACGTGCCCGAGATCGACGCCACCCGCGGGCTGGTCAATGCCGACCGTCTCGCCCAGGTGCGCGAGGGCGCCGTGCTGCTCAACTTCGCGCGCTCCGGCATCGTCGAGGAGCCGGCGGTGGTGGAAGCCCTGGATGCCGGGCGCCTGGGCGCCTACATCTGCGACTTCCCGAGCAACGCCCTCAAGGACCATGACCGGGCGGTCACCCTGCCGCACATCGGTGCGTCCACCAACGAGGCGCAGGACAACTGCGCGATCATGGCCGCCGACCAGCTCCGGGACTACCTGGAGACCGGTAACGTGGTGAACTCGGTGAACTTCCCGGAGATGATGCTGCCGCGCAACGGGGCGGGCGACCGGCTGACGGTGGCCAACAACAACGTCCCGAACATGCTCGGTCAGATCTCCACCGCGCTCGCGGACGCGGGGCTCAACATTGCGGACATGTACAACAAGTCCCGCAACGACCTCGCCTACACCGTGGTGGATGTCGAGGGCAGCATCCCCGGCGAGCTGGTCGAGCGCATCCGCGGCATCGAGGGCGTGCTCGCGGTGCGGGTCATCGAGTAGGAGCGGGCCATGAGCGACGAGACGGACCGGCTGCAGCAGGTGCGCGAGCGCATCGACAGCATCGATGACGAGATCCTGCGGCTGATCAACGCCCGTGCCGAGGCGGCGGGCGAGGTCGCACGGATCAAGCGCGAGAGCGGCGAGCCCGGGGATTTCTACCGCCCCTCGCGCGAGGTCTCGGTGCTCAAGCGCCTGCGGGCGGCCAACCCGGGGCCGCTGCCGGACGGCGACGTGCTCAGGCTCTTCCGCGAGCTGATGTCGTCGTGCCTGGCCCTGCAGCAGCCGCTGTCCGTCGCCTACCTCGGTCCGGAGGGGACCTACACCCAGGAGGCCGCGCTCAAGCACTTCGGCCATGGCATGAGGGCCATGTCCCAGGAGGGGATCGACGCGGTCTTCCGCGAGGTGGAGGCCGGCAACGCCGACTACGGCGTGGTGCCGGTGGAGAACTCCACCGAGGGCGTGGTTTCCCATACCCTCGACCGCTTCCTGGCCTCGCACCTGAAGATCGTCGGCGAGGTGGAGCTGCCGGTGCGTCACAACCTGGTCAGCCGCGTGGAGGACCTCGCGGCGATCCAGCGGGTGTACTCCCACCAGCAGGGGCTGGCCCAGTGCCGCGCCTGGCTGGATTTACACCTGCCCCAGGCCGAGCGCATCCCGGTATCGAGCACCGCCGAGGCGGCGCGCCTGGCGGCGTCGGCGCCGGGGGCCGCGGCGGTGGCCTCCGATGCCGCCGCCGAGCGCTACGAGCTCGAGGTCCTCTTCCCCAACATCCAGGACGGCGCGGTGAATACCACCCGCTTCCTGATCCTCGGCAACACGACCCCGCCCGCCACCGGCGAGGACAAGACCTCCGTCGTGGTCTCGCGCCCCAACCAGCCGGGCGGCCTCGCCGGACTGCTGGCGCCGCTCGCGCGCTACGGGCTCAACATGAGCCGGATCGAGTCGCGGCCCTCGCGCCAGGGGGTGTGGGAATACGTGTTCTTCATCGACGTCCTCGGCCACGCCGAGGATCCGACGCTCAAGCGTGCCCTCGGCGAGATGGAGCAGCTGGCGAGCCTGATCAAGGTGCTCGGCTCCTACCCGCGTGCCGGCGACTGAGCGGCGGCGGCAGACATAGCACACAGGCGAGAGCGATGAGCAGCGACGCGATCCCCTTCTGCGATCTGGCGGTGCCCGGCGTGCGGGACCTCCAGCCCTACCAGCCGGGCAAACCCGAGGCCGAGCTCGCCCGCGAGTACGGGGTGAGCGACATCGTCAAGCTCGCCTCCAACGAGAATCCCCTCGGCCCGGGCGAGGCCGCGGTGGCCGCGGCGCGGGACGCCGTCACCGGTGTGCACCGCTATCCGGAGGGCAGCGCCCATGCCCTGCGCCACGCGGTGGCGCGTCATCACGACGTCGCCCCGGAGTGCATCACCTTCGGTAACGGCTCCAACGACGTCCTCGACCTGCTGGCCCGCGCCTTCCTCGGCCCGGGGCGCGAGGCGGTGTTCTCGCAGCACGCCTTTGCGGTGTACGCCATCGCCACGCGCACCGTCGGCGCCGAGGCGGTGGTGGCGGCGGCCAACGCCGCCGACCATCCCCAGCCCTACGGTCACGACCCGGAGGCGCTGCTCGCCGGTATCGGCGGACAGACACGGGTGCTGTTCATCGCCAACCCCAACAACCCGACGGGTACCTGGCTGGACGGCGACACCCTGGAGTCGCTGATCGCGCGTGTGCCCCGCGAGGTGGTGGTGGTGCTCGACGAGGCGTACGTCGATTACGCCCGTGACTGTACCGGCTACGTGGACGGCCGCCGCTGGCTGGAGACTTATCCGAATCTGGTGATTACACGGACCTTCTCCAAGATCCACGGTCTCGCCGGCCTGCGTGCGGGCTATGCCCTGTCCAGTCCCGAGATCGCCGATCTGCTCAACCGTGCGCGCCACCCCTTCAATCTGAACTCCGTGGCCCAGGCGGCGGCGGAGGCCGCGCTCACCGACACGGACCACGTGGACCGCTCGGTCGCGCTCAACAGCGAGCAGCGCGAGTGGCTGCGCGCTCGCCTCGAGGGCCTGGGCCTCACGGTGCTGCCCAGCGCGGGCAACTTCCTCGCCGTGGAGGTGGGCGACGACGCGGGTGCTGTCAACGAGGCGCTGCTGCGCCGCGGCGTGATCGTGCGGCCGATCGGCGGCTACGGGCTGCCGCGGTTCCTGCGCGTGACCGTGGGCACCGCCGGGGAGAACGCCCGCTTCGTCGAGGCCTTGGGCGAGGCGCTGTCCGGGGAGCGCGCATGATCCGCATCGGCCAGCTTACCGTCATCGGTATGGGGCTGATCGGCGGCTCGCTGGCGCGGGCGCTGCGCGAGGCCGGCGCCGTGGATGAGGTCGTCGCCGTGGGCCGGCGCCGTGAGGGCGTCGACCGCGCGGTGGCGCTGGGCGTTGCTGACCGGGGCACCACGGATCCCGCGCGGGGCGTGGCGGATGCCGACATGGTCGTGATCGGCGTCCCGCTGGGCGCGGTGCGCGGCGTGTTCGAGGCCGTTGCCGACGCCCTGCCGGCGGACTGCGTGGTCACCGACGTGGGCAGCGCCAAGGGCAGCGTGGTCGAGGACGCGCGCGCGGTGTTCGGTGCCGTGCCGCCCTGGTTCGTGCCCGGCCATCCGGTGGCGGGCACCGAGCGCTCCGGTGTGGAGGCCGGGTTCCCCGAGCTGTTTCGCGGCCGCCGGGTCATCCTCACGCCGGGGCCGGACACCGACCCCGCGGCGCTGTCGCGCGTGCGCGGCATGTGGACCAGCGCCGGCGCGGAGGTCAGCGAGATGGCCGTCGCCCATCACGACCGCATGCTCGCGGCGACCTCCCACCTGCCGCACCTGCTGGCCTACGGGCTGGTGGACACCCTGAGCCGCTGGGACGCCAGCCACGAGGTCTTCGAGTACGCCGCCGGCGGTTTCCGGGACTTCACCCGCATCGCCTCCAGCGATCCGGTGATGTGGCGCGACATCTGCCTGGCCAACCGGGAGGCGGTACTGGAGACGCTGCTGCGCTACCGCGAGGACCTGGATGCGCTCACCGAGTGGGTGCGCGCCGGCGACGGTGACAGCCTCGAGGCGGTGTTCTCACGGGCGAAGGCCACGCGGGACGACTTCCTCCACGTGTTCGAACGCTAGGGCCGGGCAGGGCATGACACACGCTCAATCACGACTGACCTTCACCGCCTCCGGCGGCGAGCGGCTGCGCGGCCGCCTGCGGGTCCCGGGCGACAAGTCCATCTCCCACCGGGCGGTGATGTTCGGGGCCCTCGCCGAGGGAGAGACCGTGATCGACGGCCTCCTCGAGGGCGAGGACGTGCTCGCCACCCTGGCCGCCTTCCGCGCCATGGGCGTGGCCGCGGAGGGTCCGGACAGCGGCGCCCTGCGGCTCGCCGGGGCAGGGCTCCACGGCCTGGGCGCGCCGGCGGCGGCGCTGGACATGGGCAACTCGGGCACGGCCATGCGGCTGCTCTGCGGGCTGCTCGCCGGTCAGGCCTTCGATACCACGCTCACCGGCGACGCCTCGCTCACCCGCCGGCCCATGCGCCGGGTGACCGCGCCCCTCGCGGAGATGGGCGCGCTGATCGAGACCGCGGAGGGCGGCACCGCGCCGCTCACCGTGCGCGGTGGCCGCCGGCTGCACGGCATCGATTATGCGCTGCCCGTCGCCAGCGCCCAGATCAAGTCCGCGCTGCTCCTCGCCGGCCTCTACGCCGAGGGCGAGACCCGCATCAGAGAGCCCGCGCCCTGCCGGGACCACACCGAGCGCATGCTCGCCGGCTTCGGCTATCCGGTGCGGCGCGAGGCGGGCACCGTGACCCTCGCCGGGGGCGGCCGGCTGACGGCGACGCCGGTGAGCGTGCCGGCGGACGTGTCCTCCGCGGCGTTCTTCCTGGTGGCGGCGAGCATCACCCCGGGCTCCGATCTGATCCTGGAGCACGTCGGCATGAACCCGACCCGCACCGGCGTGATCGAGATCCTGCGCCTGATGGGTGCGGACATCACCGCCGTGCGCGAGGACGTGGTCGGCGGTGAGCCGGTGGCGGACCTGCGCGTGCGCCATGCGCCGCTGCACGGCATCGACGTGCCGGCGCGCCTGGTGCCGCTTGCGATCGACGAGTTCCCGGTGCTGTTCGTCGCCGCCGCGGCGGCGAGCGGCGAGACCCGCGTCACCGGGGCGGAGGAGCTGCGGGTGAAGGAGAGCGATCGCATCGCGGTGATGGCCGAGGGGCTCGCCGCCCTGGGGGCCGACGTCACCGCCACGCCGGACGGCATGATCGTGCGCGGCGGCCGCGGCCTCACTGGCGGCCGGGTGCATGCCCACGGTGACCACCGTGTTGCCATGTCGTTCGCGGTCGCCTCCCTGATGGCCCGGGATGCGGTGGTGATCGACGACTGCGCCAACGTGGCCACCTCCTACCCCACCTTCGCCGCTGAGGCGCGCGCCGTTGGTCTGATGCTGGCCGAGCAGTGGCATACGCCGGAGGCAACATGAGCGAGTCCGTGCCCGTTATCGCCCTGGATGGCCCCGGCGGCTCCGGCAAGGGGACCATCGCCCGCCGCCTCGCGCACAGCCTGGGCTGGCACCTGCTCGATAGCGGCGCGATCTACCGTGTGCTCGCCCACGCGGTGGTCCGCGACGGTGTCGATCCCGCCGACGAGGCCGCCGTGGTGGATCTCGCCCGGCGCATCCATATCCGTTTCGCCAGCGGCGAGACCGACTCCAGCGTGTTCGTTGACGGCGAGGACGTGACCGCCGCCATCCGCACCGAGGACTGCGGCGATACGGCCTCGCGGATCGCGGCACTGCCGGCCGTGCGCGAGGCGTTGCTGCAGCGCCAGCGCGACTTCCGCCAGCCCCCGGGGCTGGTCGCGGACGGCCGCGATATGGGGACGGTGGTCTTCCCGGATGCCGTGGTGAAGGTCTTCCTCACCGCGTCGGTGGACGAGCGCGCCCGCAGACGCTATAAACAGTTGATAGACCAAGGGCTTGGTGCTAGTCTTCGCGGTCTTGTAGAGGAGATCGCCGCGCGTGACCGGCGCGACGCGTCCCGCACGGTGGCCCCTCTCGCCCCGGCAGAAGATGCCGTTGTGCTCGATACGACCGAGCTCGACGTCGATCAGGCAGCCGAGGCGGTGATGAGCCAGGTGCGTCGCTGGCAGCAGCGCCGCTGAACCCGACCCCTGGAGACTCGACAAGAAAGTGGGAGCGACCCCCGTAAACCGGTGGGGGCCGCTTCCCGTATGTATGGCAACAACTTGACTGGTTACGGTCTGGGATCAACTCATCCATGAGCGAAAGCTTTGCTGAACTGTTCGAACAGAGCCTTTCGAACACCGACATGCGCCCCGGTGCGATCGTCAACGGCACCGTGGTGGCAATCGACGGTGACGACGTCATCGTCAACGCCGGCCTCAAGTCCGAGGCGGTCATTCCCCTGGAGCAGTTCATCGACGACGAGGGCAACGTCGAGGTCGAGGTGGGCAGCGAGGTCGAGGTCGCGCTGGACGCCGTCGAGGACGGCTTCGGCGAGACGCGCCTGTCCCGCGAGAAGGCCAAGCGTGCCCGTGTCTGGAAGAAGCTCGAATCCGCCTACGAGGCGAGCGAGACCGTGACCGGCCAGATCAGCGGCAAGGTCAAGGGTGGCTTCACCGTGGACCTGGGCAACGTTCGCGCGTTCCTGCCCGGCTCGCTGGTGGACATCCGTCCGGTGCGCGACACTACCTACCTCGAGGGCAAGGACCTCGAGTTCAAGGTGATCAAGCTCGACCCCCGGCGCAACAACGTGGTGGTCTCCCGCCGCGCCGTCGTCGAGGAGGAGTACAGTGCCGAGCGCGAGGCGCTGCTGGAGAAGCTCCAGGAAGGCCAGGTGCTCCCGGGCATCGTCAAGAACCTCACCGACTACGGTGCCTTCGTGGACCTCGGCGGCATCGACGGCCTGCTGCACATCACGGACATGGCCTGGCGTCGCGTCAAGCACCCCTCCGAGGTGGTCAACGTCGGCGACGAGATCCAGGTCAAGGTCCTCAAGTTCGACCGCGAGCGCAATCGCGTCTCCCTGGGCCTCAAGCAGCTTGGCGAGGATCCGTGGGAGAACATCGCCGGCCGCTACCCCGAGGGTGCGCGCGTCAACGGTCGCGTGACCAACATCACCGACTACGGTGCCTTCGTCGAGATCGAGGAGGGTGTCGAGGGTCTCGTCCACGTCTCCGAGATGGACTGGACCAACAAGAACGTCAACCCGGCCAAGGTCGTGGCGATCGGTGACGAGGTCGAGGTCATGATCCTCGATATCGACGGTGAGCGCCGCCGTATCTCGCTGGGCATGAAGCAGTGCCAGCCCAACCCCTGGGACGAGTTCGCCGCCCAGTACAACAAGGGCGACCGGGTCGCCGGGGCGATCAAGTCCATTACGGACTTCGGCATCTTCGTGGGTCTCGACGGCGGGATCGACGGCCTCGTGCACCTCTCCGACCTGTCCTGGAACGACGCCGGCGAGGAGGTCGTGCGCCAGTTCAAGAAGGGCGACGAGGTCGAGGCCGTGGTCCTCTCCGTGGATCCGGAGCGTGAGCGCATCTCCCTCGGTATCAAGCAGCTGGAGCAGGATCCGCTGTCCAGCTGGGTCGCCGAGCACCCGAAGGGCAGCGTCGTGACGGGCACCGTCATCGAGGTGGACGCCAAGGGCGCCACCATCCGGCTGGCCGAGGAGGTCGAGGGCTATCTGCGTGCCTCCGATCTCGGTCGCGACCGGGTCGAGGATGCCCGCCAGGTGATCAGCGAGGGCGACGAGGTGGAGGCCAAGTTCACCGCCGTCGACCGCCGCAACCGCATGATCAACCTGTCGGTCCGCGCCAAGGACCAGCAGGAGGACCGCGAGGCCGTGGAGGACTTCGGCCGGCCGTCCAATGCGGGCACCACCGCGCTCGGTGATCTGCTCAAGGAGCAGATGCAGAACAAGGACCACGAGTAACGCGGCCGCGGGGCCGGGGGGTCGCTCATGCCGTGGGCGACCTCCCGGCCTTTCTGATTGGGGGCTCCGCTGCGTCCGTGGCGGATCAGGCTTGCTGGTAGAACGATGACCAAATCCGAGCTAATTGACCTCATTGCCGATCGTCAGCAACACCTCCCCCACAAGGATGTCGAGCTGGCGGTCAAAACCCTGCTGGAGCAGATGAGCGAGGCGATGGCCTCGGGGCAGCGGATCGAGATCCGCGGTTTCGGCAGCTTCGCGCTGCACCATCGTCCCCCGCGCATCGGCCGTAACCCCAAGACGGGGGATCCGGTCGCGCTGCCCGGCAAGTACGTTCCGCATTTCAAGCCGGGCAAGGAGATGCGTGAGCGGGTGAACGACGGCAGCGACCACCCCATTCGCGAGTGACCTGGCGACGCCGTATCGGGCGGGGCCGCTTCGCCCCGCCGGCGTGACTCCCGTCATGGCTTGCTTCAGAATGTCCGCACCTCCCCGGACTCCAGCTGCATGAAGGGACCTGCACACCGATGCGACGTCTAGTGCTATTCATCCTCGCCCTCGCCGTGATCGCCCTCGGGCTGAGCTTCGCCATGCTCAACGCCGGGGACGCCCAGGTGAACTACTACTTCGGTACCGCGACCATGCCGCTCTCCCTGTGGCTGGCGGTGACGTTGCTCGGCGGCGCCGTGCTCGGGGCGGTTTCCACGACGGCACTGATCGTGCGCCAGCGCCGCGAGCTCGCCCGTCTGCGCCGTGAGGCGAAACAGGCGCGTACCGAGGTGGACGAGCTGCGCAAGCTGCCGCTGCGCGACAACCCCTGACGATGCTTGAGCTGCTGTGGCTGCTGTTGCCGGTCGCGGCCCTGTCCGGGTGGGTGATCGGCCGGCGTGACGCCGGAGGCGGTCAGCGCGGTCGCCGCGCGAGCTTCTCGCCGGAGTACTTCCGCGGCCTCAACTTCCTCCTCAACGAGCAGCCGGACAAGGCCATCGAGGTCTTCACCCGGATGGTCGAGGTGGATTCCGACACCGTGGAGACCCACCTCGCCCTGGGGAACCTCTTCCGCCGGCGGGGCGAGGTCGACCGTGCGATCCGCATCCACCAGAACCTCATCGCGCGGCCGTCGCTGGAACGCGGCCAGCATGCCTACGCCATGCTGGAGCTCGCCAAGGATTACATGAGCGCCGGGCTCCTCGATCGGGCCGAGGCGATCTTCGGCGAGGTCGCCGAGCTCGATGACCACGCAGTCACCGCGCTGCGCCATCTCCTCGATATCTACCAGCAGGAGCGGGAGTGGGAGGAGGCCGTGCGGGTCGCCCAGCGCCTGGCGCGGGTGACCGGCGAGGATCTCGGCGGGCGCTGCGCCCAGTTCTGCTGTGAGCAGGCCGAGGAGGCGATGCGTCGCGGTGACAGCGACGACGAGGTGCGCGGCCTGCTCAAGCGCGCGCTCGGCTTCGATCCCACCTGCGTGCGCGCAAACATGCTCCGCGGCGACCTGGAGCGCAGCCGCGGCCATGTCCGCGCCGCCGCCCGGGCCTATCGCCACGTCCAGAACCAGGACCTCGACTACCTCCCCGAGGTGCTGCCGCCGCTGGAGGCATGCTATCGGGAGCTGGGCCAGCTCAACCGCTTCCGGCGGTTCCTCTACCGGACCATGCATGCCTACGACGGCGCCTCCGTGGTAATGAAGCTCTCCGAACTCATCGCCGAGGCCGAGGGGCGCCAGGCGGCGGTGGAGTTCATGGCCTCCCAGCTGCGGCGCCGGCCCTCCGTGCGCGGGCTCAACCGGCTCATCGAGCTCAACATCGACGACGAGGACCCGGACCGGCGCCGCCAGCGCGACCTCCGCGTCCTTCATCAGCTCTTCCAGGCGCTGATCGGCGACCGCCAGCCCTACCGGTGCGAGCGCTGCGGCTTCGCCGCCCGGCAGCTGCACTGGCAGTGCCCGAGCTGCCGCGCCTGGAGCACCATCAAGCCCGTCAAGGGGCTGCAGGGGGAGTAGCATGGACAG